>CAYHXK010000262.1:0-4317 GCA_964360125.1 uncultured Sterolibacterium sp. | reverse complement strand
CGCGCCAATGATATTGCCCATTACGGGTGAGAAAGTAGGTCAGCGCCAGACTCCCCCTTCAAACCAAAGCCCACGAAAGTGGGCTTTGGCGTTTCTGAGTACGAGGAAATTACCGTTGTGTCCTGCTAAAACAGGTACCGTTGTGTCCTGCTTTAGCAAGGTAAGTTGTGGCTACGGCCGGTGCTTCGCACCTTAACCTCTTACGAGGTTAGCCTACGCCGCAATATGGTCCTGCTACAGCAGGACCATATTGTCCCGATGGATCAGCACTTCTTCATCGAGGTAGCCGAGGATGGCTTCGATTTCATGGGTGGCGTGTCGTGCGATGCGGCGGGCTTCAGTGCTTGAATAATTGATCAGGCCGCGCGCAATCTCCTTGCCCGCCAGCGTACGGCAGGCGACAACTGCGCCACGTTCGAATTCACCGACAATACTGGATACGCCAATCGGCAGGAGGCTTTTCCCGTCACCTAGCGCCCGTACGGCCCCATCATCCAGCAGCAGGCTGCCGGCCAGCTGCAGGTGGTCAGCCAGCCACTGCTTGCGCGCAGCAAGCGGCGATGCGGTGGCATACAGCAGTGTTCCCAGTGCATCTCCACGGGCTAAGCGTATCAGCGCGTCAGGTTCGTGGCCGCTGGCTATGAGGGTGTCGGCACCACTGCGCGCCGCTCGTTGGGCGGCACGCACCTTGGTAATCATGCCGCCCTTGCTGATCCCGCTACCG
The DNA here is from genome assembly GCA_964360125.1 of uncultured Sterolibacterium sp. GTDB lineage: Bacteria > Pseudomonadota > Gammaproteobacteria > Burkholderiales > Rhodocyclaceae > JACRAR01. The sequence goes on along the minus strand of CAYHXK010000262.1, from coordinate 3,593 downwards.
ATGCCGCCAGCCATTGCTTCGTAGGAGGCGTCGTCAGCGCGACCTTCTGAAATCAGCGAAGCGGCGGGGTCGCGGCGAGGGTCGGCAGTATACAGACCCAATTGGTCGGTCAGTATAATCAATGCATCTGCCTCGATGAGATTGGCGACCAAAGCGCCGAGCGTATCGTTATCGCCAAACTTGATCTCGTCGGTAACGACCGTATCATTCTCATTGATGATGGGAACCACGCCCAAATCCAGCAGGGTGATCAGCGTCGAGCGGGCATTAAGATAGCGCTTGCGATCTGCCAGGTCTTCATGAGTCAGCAAAATCTGAGCAGTCTTCAAGCCATGCTGGGAAAAACAGGATTCATAGGCTTGCACAAGCCCCATTTGCCCGACTGCCGCGGCAGCCTGCAGTTCGTGCATGACATGCGGCCGCTTGACCCATCCCAAGCGTTGCATCCCGGCTGCAATGGCGCCTGACGAGACAAGAGCCACCTGCCTGCCGTCCTCGCGCAACTGTGCAATCTGACGTGCCCATTCGGCAATCGCTACGAGATCGAGTCCGGTCCCGTTGTCGGTAACCAGGGCGCTGCCAACCTTTACAACCAGGCGATGCGAATCAAGAAGTCGTTGCCGCATAATCAGGCTCTTCCACCGGCAATCTGTGATGTTCAAGGTGTTCCATGATGGCGAATGCAAGATCGCGGCATCCATCGCCATTGATTGCGGATATGGCGAAGTGCCGTTCTACTTGTCCGTAGCCGGCCACCAGGGCAGAGATGCGCTCGGCGCGATCTTCAGCGGGAACCAGGTCGATCTTGTTGATGACCAGCCAACGTGGCTTCTCATACAGCGAAGTGTCGTATTTGCGCAGCTCCTCGAGAATTGCGTGCGCATCGTGCACCGGATCGGCCTCCGGATCGAAGGGAGATATGTCGACCAGATGCAGCAACAGGCGAGTACGCTGCAAGTGCCGCAGAAACCTGTGCCCAAGACCGGCGCCTTCAGCCGCGCCTTCGATCAATCCAGGTATGTCGGCAATCACAAAACTGCGATTTTGATCGACACGCACTACGCCAAGATTGGGGTGCAGAGTGGTGAAAGGATAATCGGCGACTTTAGGCTTGGCGGCGGAAACCGCTCGGATGAAGGTCGACTTGCCGGCGTTGGGCAAACCCAGCAGGCCGACATCGGCCAGCACTTTCAGTTCCAGCCGCAATTCGTGCCGCTCGCCTTCACCGCCCGGCGTGGTTTGACGCGGCGCACGGTTGGTGCTGGATTTGAAATGAATATTGCCCAGGCCGCCGTCGCCCCCCTTGGCTATCAGCACTTTTTTACCGTCGCTGTCGAGGTCGGCGATGATTTCTCCGGAAATCAAATCGGTAAACACCGTGCCGACCGGGACGCGCAGCAGCATGTCTTCGCCGCCCTTGCCGTAGCAATCGGCGCCGCGGCCATTCTCGCCGTGCTGTGCGCGAAATATTCGAGTGTAGCGAAAGTCGATCAGGGTATTGAGGTTGCTGTCGGCGACCACCCAAATACTGCCGCCGCGCCCGCCATCGCCGCCATCCGGGCCGCCGCGAGGCACATACTTTTCTCGACGAAACGAGGCCGAGCCATTGCCGCCATTTCCGGCAATGACCTCAATCTTTGCTTCGTCGAAAAATTTCATTGCGCCGTATCCATAAATGCAAAAGCCCTATCGCAAGGATAGGGCTTTTGCGCAGAACAATCCCGTATTCCGTATGCTTACGCGGCAGGGACGATGCTGACGGTCTTGCGCTTTGCGGCGCCTTTCACCGAGAACCGCACCGCACCCTCCACTTTGGCGAACAGTGTGTGATCCTTGCCAATGCCGACATTGTCGCCGGCGTGGAACAAAGTGCCACGCTGACGGACAATAATGTTGCCGGCGGCAACAACCTGGCCGCCGTAACGCTTGATGCCGAGGCGTTTTGATTCAGAATCCCGGCCGTTGCGAGAACTGCCGCCTGCTTTTTTGTGTGCCATGATTCAGGTTCCTTTAGTCTAGCCTGATGGATCTTAAGACGCTATGCCGCTGATTTCCAGCTCGGTATAGTTCTGCCGATGCCCCTGATGCTTTTGGTAATGCTTGCGCCTGCGCATCTTGAAGATCTTGATCTTCGGGCCCCGGCCATGCGCAATCACCTTGGCTGTGACTTTGGCGCCGTCGATGATAGGCGTGCCGATCTTGACCGACTCGCCTTCGCCAACCATGAGCACCTGGTCGATGGTGATTACAGCGCCCACATCTGCCGGTATCTGTTCTACTTTGATTTTTTCACCGGCGGCGACACGATACTGCTTGCCGCCGGTTTTTATGACCGCATACATGATGGACTCCACTTGAAATGGTAATGCAAAGAACCGCGCATTATACAGGGACAAGCCATTATGGTCAAAGCAATTTTAGCTTGCTTGACGCAATGCCGGGCGCCGCCTAACATCTCAATTTTTCCTCGCAGCCCCTCCGTGCCTAATCATCCGACCCTAGCCAGTCTCAACGCCCTGATAGAGGCCGACATGCGCGCCGTTGACGCAGTTGTCCGAACGCGACTGCATTCGGAGGTCGCCCTGGTGCGACAAGTTGCCGAATACATTATTTCCGGAGGGGGCAAGCGACTTCGTCCTGCGCTGGTATTGCTGTCGGCGGGTGCTCTCGGCTATCGGGGAACGCATCATCACGAACTCGCCGCAGTGGTGGAGTTTATTCATACCGCCACGCTACTGCATGATGATGTAGTCGATGAATCGGAGTTGCGGCGCGGTCGCGAAACCGCCAACGCCCTGTTCGGCAATGCCGCCAGTGTACTGGTCGGCGATTTTCTGTATTCCCGCGCTTTTCAAATGATGCTTCGCGTTGACAGCATGCGCGTGATGCAGGTTCTAGCCGATGCCACCAACGTAATCGCAGAGGGAGAAGTATTGCAATTGATGAATTGCCATAATGCCGACATCGAAATTCAGCAGTATCTGCAGGTAATTCGTTTTAAAACCGCCAAACTGTTCGAAGCGGCGGCTCGGCTTGGTGGAATTCTAGGCGACGCGACGCCGGAAACCGAAGCCGGCTTGGCGAGTTATGGCATGCACTTGGGGACTGCTTTCCAATTGATCGATGACGTGCTCGACTATTCCGGCGAAGAAACTGACACCGGCAAGCATCTGGGCGACGATCTCGCCGAAGGGAAGCCGACCTTGCCGTTGATTTATGCAATGCAACACGGTAATGCCGCCCAGTCTGCCTGCGTGCGCCAGGCCATCGTACAGGGGGGGCGAGATGATTTCCCGGCAGTACTGGCGGCGATTAAAACAACGAATGCACTGACTGAGACGCGCCGGCAGGCCGAGGCTGAAATTGAAAAGGCAGTCGCTGCATTACAGGCATTGCCAGCTTCAATTTACAAGGAATCTCTGCTACAATTAGCGAGTTTTGCAATTGCACGGAACCATTGAATTTATTCCATATTTCAGCGCAAATGCAGGCCGGTTTCAGTTAGCAGGGCAGCATCTCTGTGTGTCTGTGAATCGCTTCGGGGTGTAGCTCAGCCTGGTAGAGTACTGCGTTCGGGACGCAGGAGTCGGAGG
>CAYHXK010000261.1:0-4320 GCA_964360125.1 uncultured Sterolibacterium sp. | reverse complement strand
TCCAGATGCAACTGCGCTTCGTCTTTCCAGACATACGGAATATGGATGTTCAGGCCGTCGATCACCAGGTGCAACACTTCATCGGACAGACCCAGTTGTGCGACATCCAGAGAATTCCCACCGCTGGCTATGCGGTAATGCGCACTGGCGAGCGGGACGATCTTCACTGTGCCGATATTCAACGCGAACAAGCTGCGCGCCTGACCGCCGCTATGCCAGTTGCCCAGCCACGCCTGCGGCAACCGTGCCGTGGACTGCGCCAGAAACAGCAAGGCCGCCGCCGCGAGTGCTGCGGCGGCGGGTGGCAGGTCTGCCTGATCGGTAAAATGCGCCGCGACGAAATCGGTGGTGGCGCGTCCGTCGCTGAACTCCGGATGTTCGAGGCAACCCAGCAGGAAGGCCTTGTTGCTGGTCAGGCCCAGCGCCACCGTTTCGCGCAGCGCGGCGACCAACCGGCGGCGCGCTTCAGCGCGGGTCTCGCCGTGGGCGATCAGCTTCGCCAGCAGCGGATCGTAGTAGGCGGTGATTTCGCAGTCATCGGCCAGGGCATGATCGGTGCGTACCAGCGAGGATGGACGCCAGCGCAACAGCCGGCCAGTTTGCGGCAGAAAGCCGCGCTCGGCATCTTCGGCGTAGAGCCGCGCTTCGATGGCATGGCCGCGCATCTCCAGTTGAGCCTGCAAGCGCGGCAGCGGCTCGCCCCGCGCGACGCGCAGCTGCCACTCGACCAGGTCGAGACCGGTAAGAACTTCGGTCACCGGGTGCTCGACCTGCAAGCGGGTGTTCATTTCCATGAAATAGAACCGGCCCGCGCCATCCAGCAGGAACTCAACGGTGCCGGCGCCGACATAACCGACCGCTCTGGCCGCAGCACAGGCTGCGCTACCCATGGCAGTGCGCAGCTCCGCACTGACTGCCGGCGAGGGCGCTTCCTCGATGACTTTCTGGTGGCGACGCTGCACCGAGCAGTCGCGTTCGAACAGGTGGATGACGTTGCCGTGGGTGTCGGCGAAGATCTGGATTTCCACATGACGCGCGCCGACCAGGGCTCGTTCAAGAATCAGCGTTCCGTCACCGAAAGCGGCCTTGGCCTCGGAACGCGCCGATACCAGCGCCGCCGGAAGTTCGGCAAGATCATTGACGCGGCGCATGCCGCGCCCGCCGCCGCCCGCCGCCGCCTTGACCATCAGAGGCACGCCTAGTTGCCGTGCTGCGGCGAGCAGTTGCTGGTCGGAAGCGTCTGCATCCTGATAGCCGGGGATGCACGGCACCCCAGCGGCCAGCATGCGCCGCTTGGCGCCGGCCTTGTCGCCCATGCTGCGCATCGCCTGCGCCGGCGGGCCGATCCACAGCAGCCCGGCTGCTGCGCAAGCTTCGGCAAATTCGGCATTCTCGGAAAGGAAGCCATAGCCCGGATGGATCGCATCGGCGCCGCTTCTGTGGCAGGCATCGATGATCTTGTCGATAGCCAGATAGGAATCTGCCGGACGCAGGCCGCCGATGCCGATTGCCTCGTCGCAACACAGCGCATGCGGCGCGCCCCGGTCAGCCTCCGAATACACGGCGACCGTCGGATAGCCGAGCCGGCGTGCCGTGCGTGCGACCCGAGAAACGATTTCGCCGCGATTGGCGATGAGGATTTTTTTAAACATCAAATTATGGTTTCATGACTTTCGCGGAGCGGTTCCCATATATTTGCTGATGATGCCGAGCATCACTTCGTCGGCGCCGCCGCCGATGCTCGACAGACGGATGTCGCGCAGCGCGCGCGCCACGCCGCTCTCCCACATGTAGCCCATGCCGCCCCAGAATTGCAGGCAGGAATCGGCCACCTCGCGCCCCAGCCGGCCGATCTTGAGCTTGGCCATGGAGGCCAGCATGGTCACATCCTCGCCGGCCAGATAGCGCGTCGCGGCATCGTGCACCAGGGCGCGCAAGGCCTCGATTTCGGTCTGCAGTTCGGCCAGCCGGAAATGCACGTACTGGTTGTCGAGCACCGCCTGGCCGAAGATCTGCCGCTGTTTCGTATAGTCGATTGTCTCCTTCAGGATGCGGTCCAGCACGGTCCACTGCGCGGCGGCGAACAGCCGCTCTTCCTGGAACTGCTGCATCTGGTAGGTGAAGCCCATGCCCTCCTCGCCGATGCGGTAACGCTGCGGCACGCGCACCTCGTCGAAGAACAACTGGGCGGTGTCGGACGACCACATGCCGAGCTTCTTGAGTTTCTTGGCGACGCCGATGCCGGGCGTTTTCATGGGCACGCAGATCAGCGTCTTGTTCTTGTGCGCTGCGCCCTCCGAGGTGTTGGCGAGCAGGCAGATCCAGTCGGCCTGGGTGCCGCTGGTGGTCCACATCTTGCCGCCGTTGATGAGGTAGTCATCGCCGTGCTTGCGCGCCGTGGTCTTGATGGAGGCAACATCCGATCCGGCGCCCACCTCGGAAACCCCGAGACAAGCCACATAATCCCCGGCAATCGAAGGCGCCAGAAACTCCCGCCGCAATTCGTCGCTACCGAAGCGGGCCAGCGCCGGGGTGGCCATGTCGGTCTGCACGCCGATGGCCATCGGCACGCCGCCGCATTCGATGTGGCCGAGCGCTTCGGCAAAGGCCAGCTGGTAGCTGTAATCGAGCCCCATGCCGCCGTATTCCCGCGGCTTGTTGATGCCGAGAAAACCGGCAGCGCCGAGTTTCTTGAACAAGGCATGGGCGGGAAAAATTTCCGCCGCTTCCCATTCGTCGACATGGGGATTGATCTCGGCGTCGATGAATTTCTTCAGCGAGCGTTGCAGTTCCAGATGTTCCTGTTGGTAGAGCATGCAAGTCCTTTCAACCTGGAAAAACAATTGAACCGCAGAGGACGCAAAGGACGCAAAGGGAAAACAGAGAGTTGTCGAATGATGGCAAGTCAACCAGCGGGTGAGTGATCTATGTGGTCCAAGCTCTTGAATTCCTTTGCGTCCTCTGCGTCCTTTGCGGTGAAATGCCGTTTTTAGGTTCAATGTCTGGCTACGCCGAACTGGATGGGGTGCAGTTTTCTTTGTTCGGCTTCGCGGCAGATGGAAAGCACATAAGCCAGCACCTTGCGCGTATCGCGCGGGTCGATGATGCCGTCGTCGAGCAGCAGGCCGCTGGTGTACAAGGCCGAGGATTGGCGTTCGAAGGTGTCGATGATTTTCGCTTCCATCGCCGCCACGTCTGCCGCGGTCATCCCTCCGCCGCGCCGGGCCTTGGCCTCCATCACCAGCCGCATGGTGGCGGCCGCCTGCTCGCCACCCATCACGGCGGTTTTGGCGTTGGGCCAGGAGAAAGCAAAGCGCGGCTCGAAGGCCCGCCCGCACATGCCATAATTGCCGGCACCGAATGACGCGCCGATATGCATGGTGATTTGCGGCACCTTGGCGTTGGCCACCGCCTGGATCATCTTGGCGCCGTGCTTGATCATGCCGGCCGCTTCGGACTGCTTGCCGACGATGTAGCCGGTGGTGTTCTGCAGATACACCAGCGGCGTGCCGCTCTGGCAGCAGAGTTGAATGAACTGCGAGGCTTTGGTGGCGCCGGCGGGGTCGAGCGGGCCGTTGTTGCCGATAATGCCAATTGAATGTGTATCGAGACGGGCATGTCCACAGACCGTGGTAACACCATAGAGCGGCTTGAAGTCGAGGAAATCGGAAGCATCGACGATGCGGGCGATCACCTCGCGCACGTCGTAGGGTTTCCGGCTGTCGAGCGGGACCAAACCAAGCAGCTCCTCGACAGCGTATTGCGGTTCCGGCGGCAGCGGCGCAGGTGCCTCGCGCCAGTCGAAATGCCGAAACACCTCGCGCGCCAGGCGGATGCCGTCGGCATCGTCCTCGGCCAGGTACTCGCACAGGCCGGAAACTCTGGCGTGCATCTCCGCGCCGCCGAGTTCCTCTTCGCCGGCATCCTCGCCGGTGGCGGCCTTGAGCAGGGCCGGGCCGGCCAGGAAGGCTCGGGCGCGGCCGCGCACCATCACCACATAATCCGACATGCCCGGCATGTAAGCACCGCCGGCGGTGGAGGAACCGTGCACCACGGTGACTACCGGAATGCCGGCAGCGGACAGCCGCGTCAGCCCGCGGAACAGGCCGCCGCCGTGAATGAAATCCTCCACCCGGTAGCGCAGCAGATTGGCGCCGGCGGATTCGACCAGGTGCAGCAGCGGCAGCTTGTTCTCCAGCGCGATGCGCAACATCCGCAGGATTTTGTCGAGGCCCTTGGGCTGGATGGCGCCCGCCTCGATGCCGGAATCCGAGGCCATCACCAGGCAACGCACACCGGAGACATAACCGATGCCCGCGC
>CAYHXK010000260.1:0-4326 GCA_964360125.1 uncultured Sterolibacterium sp. | reverse complement strand
TGGCCGGCGGTGGCGATACCATCGCCGCCATCCAGAAGTACGGCATCTACGACCAGGTGTCCTACATTTCCACCGCCGGCGGCGCCTTCCTGGAGTTTCTCGAGGGCAAGCAATTGCCGGCCGTGGCGATGCTCGAGCAACGCGCCGGCAACTGATTCCTCTCATCCTACTCCGCGGTAATCCAGAATGCAGCGTGCCACCAAGATAGTCGCCACCCTCGGCCCTGCCACTTCCGATGTGGAGGTGTTGACCCGCTTGATCGCCGCCGGAGTCGATGTGGTGCGATTGAATTTTTCCCATGGCAGCGCCGAAGATCATCGCCAGCGCGTCGCAACGCTGGCGCAAGTGATGCGCACGCTGGGCCGCACCGTCGGCGTGATGGCCGACCTGCAGGGACCGAAAATCCGCGTCGGGAAATTCGCCGACGGGAAAGTGCTGCTGAAGTCCGGACAGGCTTTCATACTCGACGCGGCCTGCCCGCTCGGCAACGACGAGCGTGTCGGCCTCGACTATCCGGAACTGGTGGAAGACGTCGCCCCCGCCGATGTGCTGCTGCTCGACGACGGACGCATCGTCATGGACATCGAAAGCATCGCGGGCAGCGAAATCCACTGCCGGGTGCGCCACGGCGGCGAACTGTCGAACAACAAGGGCATCAACCGGCAGGGCGGCGGTCTCTCGGCGCCGGCGCTGACCTTGAAGGACATGGAGGACATCCGGGTCGCGGCCAGCCTGAATATCGATTATGTAGCCGTATCCTTCCCAAAATCCGGCGCCGACATGCGTCTGGCGCGCGAACTGCTGCATGCCGCCGGCTCCAGCGCGCTGCTGATCGCCAAGATCGAGCGCGTCGAAGCCATCGCCAACCTCGAAGACATCCTCCATGCCACCGACGGCGCCATGGTGGCGCGCGGCGATCTGGCCGTGGAAGTCGGCGATGCCGCGGTGCCCGCGCTGCAGAAACGCATCATCCGCGTCTCGCGCGAAATGAACAAGTTCGTCATCACCGCCACGCAGATGATGGAGTCGATGATCCACAGTCCGGTGCCGACGCGCGCCGAGGTCTCCGATGTCGCCAATGCCGTGCTGGACGGCACCGATGCGGTGATGCTGTCGGCGGAAACGGCCTCCGGCCAGTTTCCGGTGGAAACGGTGGAGGCAATGGCGCGTATTTGCGTCGAGGCGGAGAAGTCGAACGAAGGCACGCTCGACCGCGATTTTCTCGACCGCGTGTTCACCCGCATCGACCAGTCGATTGCCATGGCGGCGCTATTCACCGCCTACCATCTCAATGTCAAGGCCATCGCCGCACTCACCGAGTCGGGCTCGACCGCCTTATGGATGTCGCGCCTCAACTCCGGCGTACCGATCTATGCACTCACGCCGGAAATTCGCACCCGCTACAAGGTAAGCATTTTCAAAGGGGTATACCCGGTATTGATGAAGCGCATCAGCCACGACCGCGACGAGTTGCTGCGCGAGGCCGAGGACGAACTGATCCGCGCCGGCGCCGTGCAACCGGGCGACCTGATCGTGCTCACCATCGGCGAACCGATCGGTTCGCCGGGCGGCACCAATACCCTCAAGATCGTCAAGGTTGGCGAGCACCGCCAAACCATTTAGTATCAGCCTTCATAAAACCTGTCCAAGGAGATCCTCATGCCACTCGTTTCAATGCGCCAACTTCTCGATCACGCCGCCGAACACGGCTACGGCCTGCCGGCTTTCAACGTGAATAACCTTGAACAGGTGCGCGCCATCATGGAAGCCGCCGCCGAGACCGACAGCCCGGTGATCATGCAGGGTTCCGCGGGCGCCCGCAAATACGCCACCGAGCCTTTCCTGCGCCACCTGATCCTCGCCGCCATCGAAGCCTACCCGCACATCCCGGTGGTGATGCACCAGGATCACGGCCAGACTCCGGCGGTCTGCCAGGCGGCGATCCGCTCCGGCTTCTCCAGCGTGATGATGGACGGTTCGCTGCTGGAAGACGGCAAGTCGCCCTCCTCCTACGAGTACAACGTCGAGACTTCGCGCAAGGTGGTCGACTTCTCCCACGCCATCGGCGTCACCGTCGAAGCCGAGCTCGGCGTGCTCGGCTCGCTCGAAACCATGATGGGCGACAAGGAAGACGGCCACGGCGCCGAAGGCAAGATGACCCGCGAACAGTTGTTGACCGACCCCGACCAGGCCGCGGACTTCGTCCAGAAAACCCAGTGCGACGCGCTGGCCATCGCCATCGGCACCTCGCACGGCGCCTACAAGTTCACCCGCAAGCCGACCGGCGACATACTCGCCATCGACCGCATCAAGCAAATCCACGCGCGCATCCCCAACACCCACCTGGTGATGCACGGCTCCAGCTCGGTGCCGCAGGAGTGGCTGGAAATCATCCGCAAGTTCGGCGGCCAGATGAAGGAAACCTACGGCGTGCCGGTCGAGGAAATCGTCACCGGCATCAAGCACGGCGTACGCAAGGTGAATATCGACACCGACATCCGCCTGGCGATGACCGGCGCGATGCGCCGCCACATGTTCGAGAAGCCCTCCGAGTTCGATCCGCGCAAGTTCCTGATCGACGCGCAGAAAGCCGCCAAGGATATCTGCAAGGCGCGCTACGAGGCCTTCGGTTCCGCCGGCATGGCCTCGAAGATCAAGCCGCTGACGCTGGACCAGATGGCGGAGCGTTACAAGAAGGGCGAGCTGAACCAGGTCGTGAAATGAAGCCATGATTTGATCGCCGATTTGCGGTAAATTGAGGGGGCCGGACGCTTAGCGCGGACGGCCCCTGTGCATTTCACGGAATCGCCATGGACATCCAATCCCACACCTTCGACCGGCTGCGCAAGTTCTTCGGCGGCGGCCTCGACCTGATCGAATACCTCGGTCTGTTGGTGATCGCTTTCGCCACCACCGTCGCCATGTACGACGAGGTGATGGTGATGGTGGCGGCGCGCAAGGTACATCTCTCCGACCTGCTGATGATGTTCCTCTACCTCGAAGTGCTGGCGATGATCGGCCAGTATTTCAAGTTCGGCCAGTTGCCGGTGCGTTTTCCGTTGTATATCGCCATGGTGGCGCTGGCGCGCTACCTGATTCTCGACCTGAAGGACATGTCGGAGTGGCGCATGCTGGCCGTGGCCGCGGCGATTTTCCTGCTGACCCTGGCGGTATTGGCCATTCGCTATGGCCATGTCAAGTTCCCCTACCTTGAAGACGCCGGCGAGAAGGTAAAATCGTATGCGCGCCTATAGCGCATCGATAGCATAAACGAACGCCGATCTTATTTTCTTTCCATTTAGTTGAGCTAACTCATGAATCCACCCCCCCTCTTCGAATCCACCATCGCCAGCCTGCCGCTGCTCGCCCGCGGCAAGGTGCGCGACATCTACGCCGTCAACGATAGCCAGTTGCTGATCGTCACCAGCGACCGCCTGTCCGCCTTCGACGTGATCCTGCCCGATCCGATTCCGGGCAAGGGCGAAGTGCTCACCGCCGTCGCCAATTTCTGGTTCGGCCAGCTCGCCCACGTGATTCCCAACCAGCTCACCGGCATCGACCCTGAATCCGTGGTGCAGGGCGAAGGCGAGCGCGCCCAGGTACGGGGCCGCAGCCTGGTGGTGAAGCGCCTCAAGCCGCTGCCGATCGAGGCCGTGGCGCGCGGCTACCTGATCGGTTCGGGCTGGAAGGATTACCAGGCCAGCGGCGCCGTGTGCGGCATTCCGCTGGCAGCAGGACTGCGTCTTGCCGAGCAATTGCCGCAACCCCTGTTTACCCCGGCGACCAAGGCCGAGGCCGGCGAGCACGACGAGAACATCGACTTCGCCAGCGTCGAGAAAATGCTCGGCGCGCCTCTCGCCGCGCAAGTGCGTGATGTCACGTTGCGCCTGTATCGCGAGGCAGCCGCCTATGCTTTGGCGCGCGGCATCATCATCGCCGACACCAAGTTCGAGTTCGGCCAGGATGCCGCCGGCACGCTTTACCTGATCGACGAGGTGCTGACGCCCGATTCTTCGCGTTTCTGGCCAGCCGACCAGTATCATGTCGGCATCAGCCCGCCCAGTTTCGACAAACAGTTCGTGCGCGACTACCTGGAAACCCTGGACTGGAACAAACAGGCGCCCGGGCCGCGCCTGCCGGCGGATATTCTCGCCAAGACCACCGCCAAGTACCGCGAGGCGCTGACGCGCCTGACCGGACAAGGCTGATTCTAAAAACCGGAGCGGCGCTGCGGAATCATCCCCCCGCAGCGTCGTGCTATGTTAGCCGGTAAACTCCTAACTCACCCCACATGAACCCACTCCTCGATTTCTCCGGCCTGCCGCG
>CAYHXK010000259.1:0-4340 GCA_964360125.1 uncultured Sterolibacterium sp. | reverse complement strand
ACCTTGGTGCAGTAGCCGACCAGCAGGAAGACGAAAGCCAGCGACATCACCGTCGGTTCGAGTTGCCCCTTGACCGCATCGAGGTGGGTCCACAGCAGCGCGCCGCCCTCGTGGCCGAGCACCCTCTCGGCGGCGAAATACAGCAGGATGGTGCCGAACAGCGCCTGGGCGATGCCGACGCCGCACAGGATGAAATATTTCCACGCCGCTTCGAGCGAAGCGGCGGTGCGGTAGAGCGAGACCAGCAGCACCGTGGTCAGCGTCGCCGCTTCCATCGCCACCCACAGGATGCCCATGTTGTTGGTGGTCAGCGCCAGCAGCATGGTGAACATGAACAGCTGGAACATGCTGTGATAAAGCCGCAGGCGGCCCACGGTGAGCCGCCCGTGGTCGTGCTCGATGCGCATGTAGGGGCGCGAGAACAGCGAAGTGGTAAAGCCGACGAAGGCGGTCAACGCCACCAGGAAGACATTCAGCGGGTCGACGAAAATTTGTTCGTCGAACAGCAGTTGCGGGCCGTGGTCAACCACGCGCACGGTGAGGACGATGGCGGCGAGCAGGGTGAGCAGGCTGAACGCCGAGTTGAGTTCGGCGGCGCGTTTCCAGTGGCCGGTCAGCGCCAGCGCGATGCCGCCGAGCAGGGGAAAGCCGAGGACCAGGAGGAATTCCATTGACTAATCCTCCTTCAACTGTTCCAGATGCCGGATATCCAGCGAATCGAACTGCTCGCGGATCTGGAAGAAGAACACGCCGAGGATCACCATGCCGACCAGTACGTCCAGGGCGATGCCCAGTTCGACCACCATCGGCATGCCGTAGGTGGCGGAAGTGGCGGCGAAAAACAGGCCGTTTTCCATCGCCAGGAAACCGATCACCTGCGGCACCGCTTTGGAGCGCGTGATCATCATCAGGAAAGCCAGCATCACGGCGGCGATGGCGATGCCCAGCGTCGCCCGGGTGACGGTGCCGGCCAGTTCCGAGATCGGCAGCGCCAGGTTGAAGGAGAAGATCACCAGGACGATGCCGATCAACATGGTGGTGGGAATGTTGATGAGCGTTTCGATATCCCATTTGACGTTGAGGCGGCGGATCAGCCGGTGCAGGATCCAGGGCAGCAGCAGCACCTTGAGCAGCAGGGTGATCAGCGCCGACCAGTACAGATGCGACTGGCCGGTGGCCAGCGCCACCGTCGCGGTCGACACGCACAGCACCGCGCCTTGCGCCATGAACAGATTGATCAGCGAGAGGATGCGCCGCTGTCCCAGCATGGCGAAGGAGAGCAGCAGCAGCACCGCGGCGAGCAGGTTGATGAACTGGCCGTAATAGTGGCTCATAGGCTTCTCACCTGCCTGTCTCCAGCAGCAGATGCACCAGCATGGCAAGTACCGCCAGCATGAAGGCGGTGCCGAGAAATTCCGGCGCGCGGAAAATCCGCATCTTGGCGCTGACCGTCTCGATGACGGCGAGCAGGAATCCGCCGATGCCGAGTTTGACCAGCAGGCTGAGCAGCGCCACCGGCAGATTGGCGAACTCCGCGCCCTCCGGGATTCCCCACGGGAAGAACAAGGCCAGGCCGAGGCAGGAGTAAGCGTAGAGCTTCAGCGCGGCGGCCCATTCGAGCAGCGCCAGGTGGCGCCCGGAGTATTCCAGGATCATCGCCTCGTGGATCATGGTGAGTTCAAGGTGGGTGGTCGGATTGTCTACCGGCACGCGGGCGTTTTCGGCCAGCGACACCATGCTGAAGGCGACGCCGGCGAAGGCCAGCGAGGGATAGATGGCGAACTCGCGGTGGCCGAGCGTCTCGACGATGGTGGACAAGGAGGTCGAATGCGAGATCAGCGAAGTGGTGAAAAACACCATCAGCAGCGCCGGCTCGGCGAGGAAGCCGACCAGCATTTCGCGGCGCGCGCCGAGGCTGCCGAACGAGGTGCCGACGTCCATCCCCGCCAGGGCGATGAAGACGCGCGCCAGGGCGAAGATGCCGACCAGGGCGATGGCGTCGGCGGCGGGGCCTAAGGGCAAAGTAGTGGATAGGGTCGGCACGATGGTCGATGCCAACGCCATGCAGGCGAAGATGAGGTAGGGCGCGGCGCGAAACAGGCCGGAGGCGTTGTGCGCCAGCACCACTTCCTTCTCGAACAGCTTGGCAAGCTGGCGATAGGGCAGCAGCAGCGACGGCGCCGAGCGGTTCTGCAGCCAGGCGCGGCACTGGTTCACCCAGCCGGTCAGCAGCGGCGCCAGCGCCAGCGCCATGACCAGTGCGAGAAATTGCAGCAGTGTGGCGGTCAGGATATTCATGCTTTCATCTATCATCCGCGCACCAGGAACAGCAGCACCACCAGGGTGAGGAAGCTGTAGAGCAGGTAGATGGCGATGCGTCCCTGCTGCAGGAAAGCCACCAGTCGCGCGCCGAACTCGGCGGCGCGCGCCACGGGCAGGTAGAGCCAGTACCAGAAGTGGTCCTCGACGAGCATGCGATAACGCGGCGCCGTGTCGAAGGAAGTAGGCACTTCCCGCGTCAGCCGGTAGAAGGGTTCGAACACCTGGCGCATCGGCTGGCTGAAGCCTTCCGCGGTGTCCTGCATGCGCGCGGTTTGCAGCGGGAAGCCGCAATCCCAGGGCGCGCCGCGCCGTACCCGGCCATGCCAGAAGCGGCGCACGATGAGGAAGGTGGCGGCGACCACGGCGACGATCATCAGCAGGAGTACCAGCGGTTCATAACTGGCGCGGTCGGCGTTGATCGGCGCCAGCAACAGCCAGCTGTGCGCGGTGTTGCCGGTGGCCGGATACACGCCGACGCCGAGCAGCGAGCGGGTGATGAAATCGAGTTTTTCGATGACATAGACCGGGAACAGCCCGAGCAGTACGCACAGCATGGCGAGCCAGACCAGCCCGATCCGCTCCAGCCGGCCGGCGTCGTGCGCCTCGGAGATTTTTTCCTCGCGCGGCTGGCCGAGGAAAACGATGCCGAAAAACTTGACCATGACAAAACCGGCGATGGCGGCGGTCAGCGCCACGGCGGCGGCGGCCACCGGGATCAGCATGTTGATGTAGGCATGCGGCAGGTTCGGAGTGAACAGGAAGGCCTGTAGCAGCAGCCACTCCGAAACGAAGCCGTTGAGGGGCGGCAGGCCGGCGCTGGCGATCACCCCGAGCAGCGCCAGCCAGGCCACCCAGGGCATGCGGTGGATCAACCCGCCGAGCTTGCCCAGGCTGCGCTCCTTGGTGGCATGCAGCACCGAGCCGGTGCACAGGAACAGCAGGCTCTTGAAGGCGGCGTGGTTGAGGCTATGGTAGAGCACGGCGGTGAGCGCCAGGGCGGCCAGCGCATCCATGCCGAAGGACTGGAAGGTCAGCGTCAGGCCGATGCCGACGAACAGCAGGCCGATGTTCTCGATCGACGAATACGCCAGCAGCCTTTTCATGTCGCTCTGCACGGCGGCGAACACCGCGCCGAACAGTGCGGTCATCAATCCCAGCACCAGCACGATGACGCCCCACCACCATAAGGGATGATGCAGCAGGTCGAAGGACACTCGCAATATGCCGTAAATCGCGGTCTTCAGCATGACCCCGCTCATCATCGCCGACACCGGCGAGGGCGCCGCCGGATGCGCTTCGGGCAGCCAGATGTGCAGGGGCAGCAGGCCGGCCTTGGCGCCGAAACCGAACAGCGCCAGGCCGAAGGCGGCGCTGGCCCAGAAGGCGTCGTGGGGCATGGCGCGCATGTGGGCGAAGGTGTAGTCGGCCACCCAGCCGCCGCTGATGGCCGGATTGCCGGCGCTTTGCAGCACGCCGAAGGACAGCAGGATGCCGATGGCGCCGACGTGCGCGATCAGCAGGTAAAGGTAGCCGGCGCGGCGGATTTCCGGCAGTCGATGATCCGAGGTGACCAGGAAGAACGAGGATAAGGCCATCGACTCCCAGGCCACCATGTAGGCATAGGCGTCGTCGGCCAGCAGCACCAGCGCCATGCTGGCGAGGAACAGGTGGTATTCGAGGCATTGCAGGCCGGGGGCGGTGCCTTCGCCCTTGCGCAGGTAGCCGGCGGCGTAGATCGAGATGCCCGCGCCCGTGCCGCCCAGCAGCGTCAGGAACAGGGCCGAGAGGGAATCCAGGCGCAGATGGAAAGGCAGGTCGGGCAGGCCCAGCGGCAATACCGCGATTTCGGGTACGCCGCCCAGCGCGCCGAAGGCCACCGCCGCCAGCGCCAGTCCGACCAGTGCGCCGAGCGGATACAGCATGCGGCTAATGAAACGCAGTTCGCGCGGCGCCAGCAAGCCGGCGCAACCGATCAGCAGCCATGCGACGACAAGCGCCAACAGCCAGTCGATGGCGAG
>CAYHXK010000258.1:4128-4346 GCA_964360125.1 uncultured Sterolibacterium sp. | reverse complement strand
AAATGCCGGAGCAGGCCGCTGCGTTCGAGCAACGGCCGGGTAAAAGCTTCGGCCTTGTTGGTGATGCAGGCCAGCTTGAGTCCCTGAGCCCTGAATTTCTGCAAGCCCTCGACGACGCCCGGGTAGATGGTCGAATAGCGACCGTTCGATGCGTGATAGTGTTTCTGGAATATTGCCAGCGCATCCGCGGGCGCGGCAGAGGGGTCGTCGGCGGCATC
>CAYHXK010000258.1:0-4118 GCA_964360125.1 uncultured Sterolibacterium sp. | reverse complement strand
ATCGATGCGTCCGGTCAGGCAGCGCTTGACAAGATTGGGCACGCCTCGCCCGATGTAGCTGCGGATGGTTTCCAGCGACAGTTCGGGCCGGCGCAATTCAAGCAGCATCGCGTTTGCCGCAGCGGCTAGATCGGGCGCGGTATCCAGCAGGGTGCCGTCGAGATCGATCAAGACGGCCTTGATGGGGAGCAGGGAATTCAGTTTATTACCGCAAAGGACGCAAGGGACGCAAAGGAAAGACAAACTTGTCTATGTTCCCTTGGTTTCCTTTGCGTCCCTTGCGTCCTTTGCGGTGAACGGGTTTTCAAGCTTTTGCCAATTCTGCCCGCAGCGCGGCGATGATCGAGTCGTAGCGATGCGGGTCGCCATCCTTGCCGGCGCCATACACGGCCGATCCGGCAACAAAGGTATCGGCGCCGGCGCGGGCGATTTCGGCGATGTTGTCGGTCTTCACGCCGCCGTCGATTTCGAGCAGGATCTGGCGGCCGGTTTTCGCCGTGTAGGCGTCGATCTTGGCGCGCGCCAGGCGCAGCTTGTTGAGCGTTTCCGGGATGAACTTCTGGCCGCCGAAACCCGGGTTGACCGACATCAGCAGCACGATGTCGAGTCGATCCATCACATGGTCCATGAAGTCCAGCGGCGTCGCCGGGTTGAACACCAGCCCCGCCTGGCAGCCGGATTCGCGGATCAGCGCCAGCGAGCGGTCGACATGTTCCGAGCCTTCCGGGTGGAAAGTGATGACGTTGGCGCCGGCCTTGGCGAAGTCGGGAATGATGCGGTCGACCGGCTTGACCATCAGGTGCACATCGATGGTCGCCTGCGTCAGGGGCCGGATCGCTTCGCATATCAGCGGACCGATGGTCAGGTTCGGTACGTAGTGGTTGTCCATCACGTCGAAATGAATCCAATCGGCGCCCGCCGCGATGACATTGACGACCTCATCGCCCAACTTGGCGAAGTTGGCGGAGAGGATGCTGGGGGCGATGCGGTAGTTTGGCTTCATGGACGGCTCCGAAAGAATATCCGGCAGATTGTAAACGCTGCCGCCCTGGGAGCATGCTAATTTTTTCTGATGATTGCCATAAGCCCTAAACATAAAGCGGTTGCCAGCGTGGGTCTTTTGGTGTGCAATGACGCCATGGCCGAAAGCAAAAAATACGAAATTAGCGTCGGAGTCAGCGTGCAGTATCTGCCTGACCAGTCCGATCATGCCGCGGGACGCTATGTTTTCGCCTATACCATCGACATCCGCAACACCGGCACCGTCGCGGTGCAATTGATCAGCCGCCACTGGATCATTACCGATGCCGACGGCGGCGTCCAGGAAGTGCGCGGGCTGGGCGTGGTCGGCCATCAACCGCTGTTGCAGCCGGGGCAGAACTTCGGCTATACCAGCGGTTGCGTCCTGACCACAGCAGTTGGCACCATGAGGGGAAGTTATCAGATGGTGGCGGAAGACGGCGCCACTTTCGAGGCGCCGATCGAGGAGTTCGTGCTGTCGATGCCCAGAGTGCTTCACTGAGGCGCTTCACTGCGAGATACCCCTGAGCCTCAAGCATAGCTATACGCTGATGGCGCCGTTTTACGACGCCTTTCTTTCTGCGGCCACGCTAGCCGCGCGCCGCAGAAGCCTGGCCGCGCTGCACACTCAGGCGCGGCTCGACGTGCTGGTCAATGGTGTTGGCACCGGCCTCGATCTGCCGCACCTCCCCGCGCAGCATCGTTATGTCGGATTGGACCTGACCCCGGCAATGTTGCGCCGCGCCGTTCCGCGCTGCCCCGACCTGGAATTCCACGCCGTGCAAGGGGATGCGCAGCGGCTGCCGTTCGCCTCGGAGAGTTTCGATTGCGCCGTGCTTCACCTGATCCTGGCCGTAGTGCCCGAGCCACGGCTTTGCCTGGCCGAGACCGCGCGAGTGCTCCGGCCGGGCGGCACTATCCTGGTGTTCGACAAATTCTTGCGCAGCGAGGACACCGCCTGGCGCGGCTGGTGGAAGCGCGCGCTCAACCCGCTGTCGCGACGCATCGCAACGCGCCTCGACGTTGCGTTCGGGGAAGTCTTGAACGCCGTGCCGGCACTGGAGCGCACGCACGAGGAAGCGGCCCTGGCGGGCGGCTGGTTTCGCTTGATACGCTTGACAAAGATAGCCTGAACGCACACAGTTTGCCGATTTCAAGGATGTAGCCAGGTATCGCCAAAGGAGCGTCAATATGAGCAAATGCAAAACAATCGCCGCCGCCGTTGCCCTGAGCTGTTCGGCCTCGGCCTGGGGCAATGGCTACAGTAATCTGTATTCCTTCGGCGACAGCCTGACCGACGCCGGCGCCTTCACCAACTTGGCGATCGCAATGGGTAATCCCACGGCCAACAAGTTCACCAATAACCCCGGCACGGTCTGGGCCGAGAACCTGGGCAAGCGTTACGGCCTCGCCGTCATCCCAGGCTATGCCCTGAATCCCGCCACGGCGCAGTTCAGCGCCACGGGCGGCAACGATTACGCCATCGGCGGCGCGCGCGTCACTCAGTCGCCAGGGGTGTTTGGCGCTTCTGCGGCGATAGCCGCGAATATCGTGCCCATCACCCAGCAGATTACCGCCAACCTCGGCCAGACCGGCGGAACGGCGAATCCCAACGCCCTGTATACATTCTGGGGCGGCGCCAACGACGTGTTCTACCAGGCCGGCGCCGTCGGTCTGGGCCTGCCTGTCGCCAATGCCACAACCGCCGTGCTTACCGCTGCCGCGGATGCGGTGGTACAGATCAAGCGGCTGCAGACCGCCGGTGCGCGCAACCTGGTGGTGATTGCTTTGCCGGACATGGGGGTTAATCCCTACGCGACCAGCCTCGGCGCGGCGGGGGCGGGCCTGCTCACGGGTTTTTCCGGCGCCTACGACTCAGCCTTGCAACAGGGGCTGCTTGCCGCCGGCGTCGGCAATATCGCCTACCTCGATCCTCGCGCATTGTTTGCCGACGTCAATGCGCGGCCGGCAGCCTACGGCATTACCAACACCACCATTCCAGCGTGCGGGGGGATATCCTCGCTGGGTTGCGGGACGGCGCAGCAGATCCCGGGATCATCCACTTATTTGTTCGCGGATGGCGTGCATCCCTCCGCAGCCGCGCAAAAAATCATTTCCGACTGGGTTTATTCGACGCTCGAGGCGCCGTCGCGTTTCATCGCCCTGGCCGCGTTGCCGCTTGGCCGCCTGGGCGCGCAATGGCGCTCCATCGACAACCGTCTGCGCAATCATGAAGCAGCGGACACTCCGGGCGGACAGGGCTTTTTCGCGACTGGCGACTATGCCCCCAGCACGCTGGACGCGACGACCGCTTTCCCCGCCATTTCGGGCAATAGCAAGAGCCTCACCATAGGCGCCGACCGCGCCTTTGGGACTATGGTTGGCGGCTTCGCCCTGGGTTTGACGAACAACAATTTCGATCTCGGCGACAATGCTGGCAACAACACCGGCACGGTTAAATATACCGAGACCATTGTTTCCGCCTTCGGTTCGTCGCGCATCGAGGACGCCTATACCGATGCGGTTCTAAGCTATGCCACATTCAATTTCGATACCAACCGCAACGTTTCGCTCGGGGCGCTCACTGCCAGCAACACGGGCGCCACCAAGGCCAGGCAATGGGGCCTCAAACTGGGCGGCGGCTACAATCTGAAGACCGGGAATCTGGTTCATGGCCCGGTGGCGGCGCTGTCGTGGGAGAAGGTCAAGGTCGATGGCTTCACCGAAAATGGCGGCGTCACCGCGATGGTTTTCGGCAGCCAGTCGCGCGACTCGCTGCGCCACCGCCTCGGTTGGCAGGCTGTCTGGCAAGTGA
Source organism: uncultured Sterolibacterium sp. (assembly GCA_964360125.1). GTDB lineage: Bacteria > Pseudomonadota > Gammaproteobacteria > Burkholderiales > Rhodocyclaceae > JACRAR01. The sequence continues at coordinate 283 of CAYHXK010000258.1, read as the reverse complement.
ACAATTATTCGCCCTATGCGCGCCTGACCCATGAAAAGGAATACAAGGACAACCAGGGAGCGGTGTCGGCCAGCGTGGTCGGTTCGCCATTCACGTTCTCGGCGCCGACCAGCGGCAAGAAGGAGAGCTATGGCTTGTTGGCGGTCGGCGCCACGGTGAAACTCCAGGACGTCAGCGCGCTGCTCGGCTACACGACGAACTTCTCCCAGTCGGGGGTGCGCAACCAGTCCATCTCGATAGGCATCGGCATGCCTTTCTGACCGCTGCGATCGGCAAGCCCCCC
>CAYHXK010000257.1:0-4427 GCA_964360125.1 uncultured Sterolibacterium sp. | reverse complement strand
TGAGGCCGTCGAAGGCGGCATAGCGTTCTTCCAGCAGGTCGACGGTGCGCAGGCTTTGCAGATTGTGCTCGAAGCCGCCGTAATCCAGCATGCACTCGTTCAGCGCATCCTGGCCGGCGTGGCCGAAGGGGGTGTGGCCGAGGTCGTGCGCCAGAGAAATGGCCTCCACCAGATCCTCGTTGAGACGCAGGGCGCGCGCGATGCCGCGGGCGATCTGGGCCACTTCCAGGCTATGGGTGAGGCGCGTGCGGAACAGGTCGCCCTCATGGTTGACGAAGACCTGGGTCTTGTATTCGAGCCGGCGAAAAGCGGTGGAATGAACGATGCGGTCGCGGTCGCGCTGGAATTCGCTGCGCTCCGCCGGCGCCGGCTCGGCGATGGCGCGGCCGCGCGAGTTGGCGGCGCCGACGGCGTAGCTGGCTAATTCAATCAACGCAGCAATCCTCAATCGCGGCAACGATATCGGCGGGCGGGGTATCCGCCCAGGTGACCGCCTCGCCGATGCGTTTGAGCAGCACCAGGCGCAGCCGCCCCGCGACGACTTTCTTGTCGTGGCTCATCAATTCCAGATAACGCGCGGCGCCGAGCTGCGCGCCGCGCACCGGCAGGCCGGCGCGCTCGAAGAGTCGGCGCACTCGCAAGACATCGGCTGCGGCAAGCCAGCCCAGTCGGCGCGACAATTCCGCCGCCATCACCGTGCCGGCCGCCACTGCTTCGCCATGCAGCCATTCGCCATAACCCAGGCCGGTCTCGATGGCATGGCCGAAGGTGTGGCCAAGATTCAGCAGGGCGCGGCCGCCCTGCTTGGCCGTCTCCTGCTCGTCGGCCGCCACCACTTCGGCCTTGTTGGCGCAGGAGTGTTCGATGGCATGGGCCAGCGCCGCGCCATCCCGGGCGAGAAGACTGTCCATGTTGGCTTCCAGCCACTCCAGAAAGGGCAGGTCGCGGATCAGTCCGTACTTGACGACTTCCGCCAGGCCCGCCGACAGCTCGCGCTGCGGCAGGGTTTGCAGGGTATCGGTGTCGGCGATCACCAGTTTCGGCTGCCAGAAGGCGCCGATCATGTTCTTGCCGCGCGGATGATTGATGCCGGTCTTGCCGCCGACCGAGGAATCCACCTGCGCCAGCAGCGTCGTCGGCACCTGGATAAAAGGCACGCCGCGCTGATAAGTGGCGGCGGCAAAGCCCGCCAGATCGCCGATGACTCCACCGCCCAGGGCGATGATGGTGGTGGAGCGGTCGCAACGCTCGGCCAGCAGGGTGTCGTAAATGCGGTTCAGCGTCTCCCAGTTTTTGTGCTGCTCGCCATCGGGCAGGATGATTTCCGTGAGTGCAACCCCGGCGGCGCGCAGAGGCGCGCTCAGCGATTCCAGGTAAAGTGGCGCCACCGTGACGTTGGTGACGATGGCGGCGCGCGGTATCGGCAAATGCGGCGCAATCAATTCGGGCTGACGCAGCAGACCGCCGCCGATGAGGATCGGATAAGTGCGTGCCCCCAGGCTGACGTCGAGAGATTTCATCATTTCACCATTTCATGCTTCACTGCGGCTTCGCAGCTCGTTTTCGATCTGTTTCACCATTTGGCTGGAACCGCCGCTGCCGCTCTCGATGATGATGTCCGCAATCTCGCGGTAGAGCGGGTCGCGCTGCGCATACAACTCCTGCAACCGAGCGAGCGGATCGGCGACCTGCAGCAGCGGACGATTGCGGCTGCGTCGGGTGCGCTCCCAGAGTTGCCGGGGTTGCGAGCAAAGATAAATCACCGTGCCGCTCTTTGCCAAATTGGCGCGGTTGCCCGGATCGAGCACCGCGCCGCCGCCCGTGGCCAGCACCAGGCCATGCTCCTGGGTCAGCGTCTCCAGCACCGCGGACTCGCGGCTGCGAAAACCAGCCTCTCCCTCGATCTCGAAGATCAGGGGAATCCGCACGCCGGTGCGCGCCTCGATCTCATGGTCCGAATCGGCGAAACGCCGCCCCAGCCGCTTGGCAAGCTGGCGGCCCACGGTGGTCTTGCCGGCGCCCATCAAGCCGACGAGGTAGATATTTCCCGGAGATTGCACGGCATGATTGTAGCAACAGAGGCGCCCGGAAACGAAAAACCGGCTCATTCAAGCCGGCTTTTCGTGGGGTAAACTTTCACGGGTTAAAACCCGAATGGCGAGTGGGGCAATGTGCAGTCGGGCTCCATATCTATGAACAATACAGGCAAATGAACGAGCTTCAGTTCGTTGACAAACTCCGTTCCATTTACCACCACCTTTGCCCGGATTCTAGAATCGACCCAATGCCCATAGTTTTTCAGGTAAATCAGATTGAAGGTGCCCACCCCGTTTGCATCCGTCACCACCGTGGGGGGCAAGGTGCCCGCCGCAGCATGCGGAGGCGTTATCGATCCCAACCCGAGACCATCCCCGATCGGATCGTAGTCCTCGCCTGGTTCGAGGAAGTCGTTTTCATTCACATCCTCGTTGGGGAATGCAGTCGTTACCCCCGCGGTCACGATGCCAGGGATCGTTATGGCTGCCTTTGTATAGACTGCAAGACACTCTGCGTCTCGATATCCTCTGTAGTAATGAGATGGAAACGCTGAGAGCGTTACCGTAGCGCCGGAAACAGCTCCACCTGTGCTGGACACGACCAGCACTGACATCGGCTGGGTATAAGTAGTGTTGTCATTCGTTGAGCTAATCTTGTTGGCCTGGCCCAACGTCACAGAAACACTGGTACCCGCGACGTTAATGGTTTTGGTATCCGTCACCGCAGTGCCCACCACTGTTGCCTTGATTTGCAGTCCGCCCACAGTCGAATTCGCTCCTGAAGAAAATATTGCGACAGCCTGGCCGTTGCTATTCGTATAGGCGACCACCGGACTGATCTGCTCACCGCTGCCGGTCGGGTTCACAATCTCGAACAACACCGGCGCATTGCCCACGGTGTTGTTCGCGGCGTCGCGTACCGTGGCGGTCAAGGTTGCAGTATTGCTTGTCCCGCCGGTGCTTGGGGCGACAGTCGAGACGCTGGGTTGCAGGCTGATTTTGGATCCCGTCGTGGCGGACAGGGCAAATATCCGGTTGAGGGTGGCAAGCACTTTTCCAGAGCCATCGAGTGCATCGATCTGGATATTGGCATTGCCGGAATTGGTACCCGCCGTCAGGGTCTCAGTCACCGCATTCGCCACCGGTGCCACCGTACTGGTCTTGCTTGCGTTCGACCAGGTACCCAAGGAGGTGGCGAAACGCACATTCGCCACCGTTACCCCTGAAATCGACAAAGGGACGCTCGCGGAAATCGCCTGGGATGCTAAAAGCGTCAGCGGTGTAGGGTTTGTCGTAGGCGAGGTAACCGCAAAGGAGATACCGACTGAAGTGATCGCAATGCTGGTGCTGGCGGTGAGTGTTGAATTGCCGGCGGCATTCAGCCAATCGGCATTGACGATCACAGTGCCGGGTGCTGTGCCTGTCAACGTGACTGTAGGAGTAGTGCCATTCGACCCGGTTGTGGTCGTTGCCGCACTCAAGGTTCCGGCACCGGTGCTCTTGCTGTCGATGGAAAACCTGATGGTCTGGGAATTCACGCCAACGGCCGCAGCATCCTTGGCAGATGCAGTTATCGATACGGCCTCCCCGACCTGCGCGATAGTCTGTGTCGCAGCCATCGTTAATGTCGAGCCGGAAATCTGGATCGGGATCTGCGCGGTCACCGAGGTTCCAAATATGGTTGCTGTAACGTTTTCGGAGCGATTTGTCCTGTCGGCGGTGCCTGTAGTGGAAAGTGCCGAGAAAGGAATAGTCACCACGCCAGCCGTGCTGGAGACGCCCGAACTGATCCCCAGTTGTCCAGTGGATACAGTGAATTTTACGATTTGGCCGGAGACTGCCAAATTATTGGAATCGAAAACGGTTGCAGTAATCGTGGTCGAATTCGAGCCGTCCGTCTTTATCGCCGGGATTAAAGTGCCGAGGATCAGCGACAGAGAAGACGCTGTCACCTTGATGGAAATCTGGGCGGTAACACTGCTGCCCACCACCGTTGCCGTAACGGTCTCGGTACGGTCGGTCGGATTGACCGTGCCAGAGGAAGCCAGCGCGGAGTAGGGAATGGTTACGCTTCCGCTCGAAGTGGAGACACCCGAACTCAAGCCAAGTTGCCCGGAACTTGCGGTAAATTTTACAGTGGCGCCTGAAACCGCCAGATTATTGGCGTCGACAACCGTCGCTGTAATGGTGGTCGAGTTGGTGCCATCGGCTTTGATCGAAGCTGCCGATGAGGCAAGGAGTACCGCAGCGGGAGGTCCGGCAGTGGGTTTAGTGGTTCCGCCCGTGGTGGGAGGGGTCGCGCTGCCCGTCGCACCTCCACCACCACCGCAACCTGTCAAACCGAGGATAAGCGTCAACAATGATGCGGCGAGAAATGCGTGTACTTTTCTG
>CAYHXK010000256.1:3058-4442 GCA_964360125.1 uncultured Sterolibacterium sp. | reverse complement strand
GTCGGCGTCGGCTCGACATCAGGCACTCGCAACGTTCGCTGGGGCGTTGCCGGCGGCATAGTCTGGGCATGGATCCTCACCATCCCATGCAGTGGGCTGATGGCTGCGCTGGCCTGGTGGCTCGGCACCCTGGTGCTGTAGCCTGCCTTTGGGCGCATTTTCAATTGGGAACACGCCCCGAGCGCTCTCGCAATCAGCGCTCGACTTTTGATGCTGTACGCGCCTTGCTTTGTGCCTGTGCCTTGTTGATGGCGGACATCTGCCGACCGAAAGCTTCGCGCGTTTCCCTGTCGCGCTTGGCCGCCTCGATACTCTTGATGCAGCGCCAGCGCTTGCCGCCCTTGGTATCGATCTGGCGCATTTCTTCCTTGGGATGATACAAGCGGCAGTGGTAGCAATAGAGGGTATCAGGCATGACAGTAGGGAGAAAACCAGTTCCTTGCTGAAAGTCAGTGCTTCGGCCGCCATTTTATTAGATGCCGTTCGACAAATGTAACCCCAAAATCTAGCAGCAGGCCGAAACCTACATTCCCGGCCGCGCTCCTCCAGGGCAGCAGCGCATCGCTCAGGAGGGCAGCATTTCCCGTGACACGATGAATATTTTTCCTTCCCCGCCGGCGCAGTCGATCCACGTCAGGGGCAGGGCCGGAAAGGCCTGTTCGACCAGATTGCGGTTGTGGCCGACTTCGACCGCCAGCAGCCCATGCGGCATCAGGTGGTTTTTCGCCTGATGCAGGATGCGGCGGACGAGATCGAGTCCGTCATCCCCGGCGGCCAGCGCCAGTATCGGCTCGTGGCGATATTCCGGCGGCAGGGCGGCCATCGCCGCCGCGGTGACATAGGGCGGGTTGGACAGAATCAGGTCGTAGCGCTGCTTGCCCAGGTTGGCGAACAAATCGGATTCGACCAGCCGGATGCGCTCTGCCAGGCCATACTCGGCGACATTGCGTTGCGCCACCGCCAGCGCCTGCGGCGACAGATCGACGGCATCGATGTGCGCCAGGGGAAAGGCGTGCGCCATCAGGATGGCCAGGCAGCCCGAGCCGGTGCACAAATCGAGCGCCGCCGATATCTTTCCCGGCGCCTCGATCCACGGCGCGAAACCCTCCTCGAGCAGTTCGGCGAAATAGGAGCGCGGCACGATGACGCGCTCATCGACATAAAAGCGGTATTCGCCCAACCAGGCTTCGTGCGTCAGGTAGGCGGTCGGCAGGCGCTTGGCGATGCGCTGCTGCAGGATATGGTGCACGGCCAGGCGTTCGCTGCGGGTCAGCCGCGCGTCGAGAAACGGCTCCAGCCGGTCGCGCGGCAAGTGCAGGGTATGCAGGATCAGCCAGGCGGCCTCGTCGGTGGCATTGTCGCAGCCATGCCCGAAAAACAGGCC
>CAYHXK010000256.1:0-2958 GCA_964360125.1 uncultured Sterolibacterium sp. | reverse complement strand
TCAGCCAGGCGGCCTCGTCGGTGGCATTGTCGCAGCCATGCCCGAAAAACAGGCCAGCCTCGGTGAAACGGCTGACGGCGTAGCGCAGCCAGTCGCGCACGCTCAGCAGTTCGTCGAGCAGTTGATTCATCTTAAAAACGGCGTTTCACCGCAAAGGACGCAAAGGACGCAGAGGAAAACAAGGAATTGGTGAATCGACTGGTTGCATAATCATTTGAATTCCTTTGCGTCCTCTGCGTCCTTTGCGGTTCAATAGTTTTTTCCTGGTTCATTGCTTGGAAATTGCGCCAAGCAGCCGCTCCAGCACGCCCCGATAGCAGCGGGCGAGCGGTTCCAGGTCGGCGATGGCGATGCACTCGTCGACCTTGTGGATCGTCGCATTGAGCGGCCCGAATTCGGCCACCTCGGCGCAGATGTCGGCGATGTAGCGGCCGTCGGAAGTGCCGCCGGTGGTGGACAGTTGCGCTTCCACGCCGGTCGTGGCGCGGATCGATTGCTCCAGTGCCGCCACCAGCTTGCCGCGCGGTGTCAGGTAGGGCTTGCCGGAATAGTTCCAGGCCAGTTCGTACTCAAGCCCGTGGCGGTCGAGGATGGCATGCACCCGATCCTGCAAGCCCTGCGGGGTGCTGGCGGTGGCGAAGCGGAAATTGAACAGCACTTCGAGACTGCCGGGAATCACATTGCCGGCGCCGGTGCCGGCATGCGCGTTGGAAATCTGAAAAGTCGTCGGCGGAAAAAATTCGTTGCCATCGTCCCATTTTGCCTGCGCCAGCTCCGCCAGCGCCGGCGCCGCCAGATGCACCGGGTTTTTCGCCAGTTGCGGGTAGGCCACATGGCCCTGGATGCCCCTGACGGTCAATCGGCCGGAAAGCGAGCCGCGCCGGCCGTTCTTGATGGTGTCGCCGAGGCGGGCTACGCTGGTGGGTTCGCCGACGATGCAGTAGTCGATGCGCTCTCCTCGCGCTTGCAGGGCTTCGACGACGCGCACGGTGCCATCGACGGCATCCCCTTCTTCATCGGAGGTCAGCAGCAGGGCGATCGAGCCGCCATGCCGCGGCTGCTGCGCGATGAAAATTTCGATGGCGACGACGCAGGCGGCCAACGAGGATTTCATGTCGGCGGCGCCGCGCCCATACAACAGGCCGTCGCGGATTTCCGGTTGAAACGGGTCGCTGTGCCAGGCGTGCAGCGGGCCGGTCGGCACCACGTCGGTATGTCCGGCGAAACACAGCAGCGGGGAGGCTGTGCCGCGGCGCGCCCAGAGATTGGAGACGCCACCGATATCGATACGTTCGAGGACAAAATCCAGTTTGGCCAGTCGTGCGCCGATCAACTCCAGGCAACCGGCATCGTCGGGCGTGTTGGAGGGTATGGCGATCAGGGCCTGCGCCAGGGAGAGGACTGCATTCATGCTTAATCCATCTTCAGTTTGAATTCGCTGAATCCGGAGCCGGGCGTAACCGATTTGCTGGGATCGAAGGCGGCGGTAGCGGTCGAGCCGGGCGCGGCGGAGGCGGCGGGATTCTCGGTCTGGTCGTTGTTGACCAGATACAGGAAGTTATTCGCCGAGTCGGCGTTGGCCGACGCTTCCTCCAGTGTGATGGTGCCCGCCTTGTAGAGCTTGAAAAGGGCTTGCTCGAAAGTCTGGGAACCCGGCGACATGCTCTGCTCCATGGCATCCTTGATGCCGCTCATGTCGCCCTTCTCCACCAGTTCGGCGATATGCCGCGAGTTCAGCAGCACTTCCACGGCCGGGGCGCGGCCGCCGTCGGGCTTTTTCACCAGGCGCTGCGAGATGATGGATTTCAGCGTCACCGCCAAATCCGCCAGCAGGGCAGGGCGATTCTCCAGCGGATAAAAGCTGATGACCCGGGCCAGCGCGTGGTAGCTGTTGTTGGCATGCAGCGTGGCCAGGCACAGATGGCCGGATTGGGCATAGGCGATGGCCTGGGCCATGGCGTCCTTGTCGCGGATCTCGCCGATGAGGATGCAGTCCGGCGCCTGCCGCAGCGCATTCTTCAGGGCGGTATGAAAGCTGCGAGTATCGGAACCCACTTCGCGCTGGTTGACGATGGATTTCTTGTTCTTGAAGATGAATTCGATGGGGTCTTCCAGAGTCAGGATGTGGCCTGGCTTGTGCTCGTTGCGATAATCCAGCATCGAGGTCAGGGTGGTGGATTTGCCCGATCCGGTGGCGCCGACCATGAGGATCAGGCCGCGCTTTTCCATGATGACTTCGCACAGCACTTCCGGCAGATTGAGCGTTTCGAAGCGCGGTATTTCGGCCGGAATGTAGCGGACCACCAGCGCCGGCGTGCCTTTCTGACGGAACACCGACAGCCGGAAGTTGCCGACGCCTTCAAGCGCGTAGCCGGTGTTGAGTTCAAGGTTTTCCTCGAACTCGCGGTATTGCACCTCGCTGAGGATTTCATGCAGCAGGTTGGTGATGGTGGGCGCATCCATTACCTGCTGATTGATCGGCATGGCGGCGCCGTTGATCTTGATGTTGATCGGCGCGCCGACCGAAAGGAAAATGTCCGAGGCATTCTTTTCCGCCATCAACTGGAACAAACGCTGCATCGCACTCATGGCACTCTCCCGTCTCGACTCAATCGACTCAATCGCCGCGCAGCAGTTCGTTGATGCCGGTCTTGGCGCGCGTCTGCGCATCGACGCGCTTGACGATCACGGCGCAGTAGAGGCTGTATTTGCCATCCGCAGAGGGCAGGTTGCCGGAGACCACCACCGAGCCGGCCGGGATGCGGCCATAGCTGACCTCGCCGCTGGCGCGGTCGTAGATCTTGGTGCTCTGGCCGATATACACGCCCATCGAGATCACCGAGTTTTCCTCGACGATGACGCCTTCGACCACTTCCGAACGCGCGCCGATGAAGCAGTTGTCCTCGATGATGGTCGGGTTGGCTTGCAAGGGTTCCAGCACCCCGCCGATGCCGACGC
>CAYHXK010000255.1:732-4456 GCA_964360125.1 uncultured Sterolibacterium sp. | reverse complement strand
CGTATCGGAGACATCCGCGAAGGCATCAACCGGCAGATCGGCAGCACGGTCGTCACGATCAATTCCTACGTACAACAATTGGCGGACATGAATCAGCGCATTGTCGTCGCCCAGGCGGCTGGAGAATTGCAGCCGGCGAACGATCTCAACGATCAGCGCGACAAACTCCTCAGCGATCTCAACAAGGAAATCCGCGTCACAACGCATACCGAGAGCGACGGCAGCCTGAGCGTATTTTTCGGCAATGGACAACCACTGCTGATCGGCATTGATACCTATAAACTCCAGGCAGTGCCGGGCGAGGAAGATTTGTCCCGCGTGGCAGTGAGTCTGCAGGGCGGCAGCGGGTCGCTGATCAACTTGCCGGAATCCCTGGTGAACGGCGGAAATATGGGCGGACTCCTGCAATTCCGTTCAGTGACGCTGGATTCGGCACAGAACGGCCTGGGCCGCATTGCCACCGTACTCGGCGCCACCTTCAATGCGCAGCACAAGTTGGGCCAGGATCTGACCGGTGCGCTGGGCGTTGATTTTTTCAAGACCACACCAGCCGCCCAACTCATTGCAAACAACACAAGTAATACCGGCACTGGCAGCATCAGTCTGAACTTCAACGGATACTCGGATCTGACCACCAGCGACTACCGGCTGACCAAGACAGCCGCCAACACCTTGGCCCTGCTACGCCTGTCCGACAATAAAATCTGGAACGGTTACGGCAGTAACGATATTCTGGCCATGGCCGATCTGATGACCAAGATCGGCCCTTCCGCAGAGCCGCAGGGCTTCAGCCTGGTGTCGTCCGGCTCGATCAATGTGAATGACAGTTTCCTGATACAGCCGACCCGCCTGGGTGCCCGGGATATCTCTCTGGCAGTGGCGGATGCGCGCAATATCGCGCTGGCTTCGCCGTTTCGAACTGCGGCAACCATCGGCAACGCCGGAACCGCCCAGATCAGCGCCGGCGAAGTCAGCAGCACCTCTAAAGTCTTGTCGGCGCCCTTTACCCTGAGCTATGAGGCATCGAGTGCCAGCCTGGTGGGCTTTCCGGTCGGTGCGACGGTGGACGTGGCTGGGTTGATTTACAAGATCGCCAGCCCGACGACGCGCGTGCCCTTTACCGCCGGCGCCAATATCAGTCTCGACGGCGTGGGTGTGAAGATCACCGGCACGCCGCAGGATGGCGACAGCTTTACCATCCGTCCGCCGCTGTTTGGCGTGCCGACCACGATCAGCGGCGGGGCGCTCGGGAGCGCAATACCTACTGTTCCCTATACCGTCATCGCAGGCGTCAACGATCAGTTTAATGTTGCCGTGGATGGCGCGGCCGTCGTGACAGCAACACTCACGGCGGGTGTGTATGCCAGCCCGGCGGCGCTGGCGACACAGGTGCAGAGCGCGATCAATACGGCTCTGGCTGGGGCAGCACAAACCGGCACGGTACACGTTGGCTTATCCTCGAGCAACCAGTTGCAGGTGACCTCCAATCTGGTTCTCGGAACGCCCTCGGTCACCCTGACCGCGTTGGCATCGGTGGCCAATAGCGGCTTGACGGCAATGTTCGGCGTGCCGGCGGCAGCGACAACCCGGGGCGCTTCCGTCGGGAGCTTAACGCCAACCACACCCTTGACACTGACACTGGGTGTCAACGATCAATTCAACATCACTGTCGATGGCGTCGGCCCGACCCTGATTACCATTCCTCCAGGCACTTACAACACCCCGGCGGCGCTGGCAAGTGCGATGCAGACCGCCATTGGGGCTGGCGTCACGGTTTCCGTCGATCCTTTAAGCAATCGATTGGTAGTGACTTCCGCAACGACTGGCGCCGGCTCCACTGTCGCCCTCGCCGTGGCCGGAGGAAACACTGGACTTACGACAATGTTCGGTGCGCCGACGACCGGGACAAGAAATCAAGTAAGTGGCGGTACAGCGCCGACCAATCCGCTGGTGATTACTCCAGGGTTCAACGACAGACTCAGGATCGGCATCAATGGCGGCAGCGCCGTGGTCGTAACTATCCCCGCCGGCAGCTATACGCCGGCAGCCCTGGCGAGTCAGTTGCAGACCAGTCTGAATGCCGCCAACCCTGCATCAAGCGGGGTCACGGTATCTCTGGTCGGCGGTCTGTTGGTGGTAACTTCCAACCTGGTCGGCGTCGGCTCGGCTGTTTCTTTGTCCAACGCCAATCTGGGTAGCGGTTCGATCGCGGACGGAACGGTGGTCCAAAATGCCAGCCTGCCGTCAGCGCCGATCACGCTCAAATATCTTCAGGCCAGCACCACGCCGGCGTTGCCTGACCGGCTGACCGGACTGCCGGTCGGTAGTGTGGTAACGGTGACGCCTGTTAACGGCACGCCAACCAGTTACACGATCTATCAACCTACCGACTATATCCCTTACACATCGGCAGCGACAGTGGCATTCAACGGCATCAGCTTCAATATCTCCGGCGCAGCGGTCGACGGCGATGCATTCTTGCTCGGGCCGAACCCAACCGGCGTATCCGATAATCGCAACGCCATGTTGCTAAGCGGTTTGCAGACCCAGAACACCATCGATGCGGGCAGTGCGACCTATCAGTCGGCGTATACCCAGATCGTCAGCCAGATCGGCAACAAGGCGCGCGAAGTGGATGTCGGCTACAGCGCCCTGGAAAATCTGGTCAAGCAGGGACAGGATGCGATCCAGTCGATTTCCGGCGTGAATCTCGACGAGGAAGCCGCCAACATGCTGCGATTTCAGCAAGCCTACCAGGCATCGGCAAGAATGATCGAAGTCTCCAGCAAACTGTTCGATCAGTTGCTGTTGCTTGGCAGATAAGGGATGGGTCGCCTCAAAGGCAGCGAACGGAGAAAAAAATGCGTATAAGTACCGGAATGATTTTCGATAGCGGCGTCAGGAGCATGCAGAGCCGGACCAGTTCCTTGTTGCATACCCAGCAGCAAATATCCAGCGGTCGCCGGATACTGACGCCCTCCGACGATCCGGTGGCCTCTGCGCGCGCCCTCGAAATCGATCATGCCAAGGGGATGAACACCCAGTATGGCTTGTCACTGGGCAATGCCAAGGACACGCTCGGCATGGTCGACAGCCATCTCTCTTCCGCCGGCGATCTGCTGGCGCGCATCCGCGAGCTTGCCGTGCAATCCGGCGACGCCGCGCTTACGGTCAGCGACCGCCGTTCCATTTCCAGCGAACTGCGCGCCCGCTTCGATGAACTCATCGCGCTGGGCAACAGCACCGATGGCACAGGCCAGTACCTGTTCTCCGGTTACCAGGGGCGCACCATGCCGTTCACCGGCAGCGTGGCCAACGGCGTCAATTATCGGGGTGACGAAGGGCAACGGGCGCTGCGCGTATCAAGTTCGCGCGAAATGCCGGTCAGCAATTCCGGCAATGACATATTCATGAACATCAAGAATGGCAACGGCGTATTCGCCACCGGTGCGCAAATAGTGCATTCGGCCAACCCGGCCAAGGCGACGCTGGATAGCTGGACATCCACCCTGACGCCGCCGGCGTTGCCGGCGAATACCGGCAACCTCGATGTGCGTTTCTGGACCAACCCGGCCGCGACGGCGGGGTTCGCCACCGGCTCAGTAACCTATCCGCCCGGCTACGCGGTAACCGGCGTCAATGACGATCAGTTCTCGATCAGCGTGGATGGCGCTACCGCCACGACGGTGACACCATTCAGGAGGCGTTGCTCTCCGCGTTCGTG
>CAYHXK010000255.1:0-722 GCA_964360125.1 uncultured Sterolibacterium sp. | reverse complement strand
TCCCGGCGCATTGAACGCGGGCAACGTGGTTGCCACGTTGAATGGCTTATTGCCGGCTGGGGCCACTGCATCGCTGAATGGCAACGCGCAACTGGTGGTGACCTCGACGGCGACCGGCAGCACCACGGCCGTCACTCTCAGCGCTGTTACCGGCAACACCGGCCTGGCGAATGTATTCGGAACCCCGGCGAGCGTGGCGGGCACCAAAGCCGGAACCACTTTCTACGACCTTGTTGATCCCGCCACCGGCAACTCAAAATTCACCGGCAATGCCTCGAATACCGGCACAGTAGCCGGTCAAGCCGGCTACATCGGACATGTTTATACCAGTGGCACGGCGATCAACCTGAGAGGTGTAACGCCGCTTTCGCTGGCATTCGATTTTGGCGCCAGCGTCACCATATCCGGAGTCCCGCAGCTCAATGATGTGTTTTCCCTGAACCGCAGCAACACCGGATTGACCGTGACTGCGGCGCCGACCACTGCAATCATCAATGCCGGCACGGTGACGGATGCATTCAAATGGTCAACCACTGCCAATAGCGGCAACCTGGAATTGCGTTTCTGGACCAACCCGGCCGAGAAGGCAGGATTCGCCACGGGATCGAAGGTTTTCCCACCCAGCTTTACCGTAACCGGTGCCGCCGATAACCAGTTTACGATCAGCGTGAATGGCGCCGCTGCAGCGACCGTGACGGTTCCCAATGGGGCTTTGACCGCCG
>CAYHXK010000254.1:0-4458 GCA_964360125.1 uncultured Sterolibacterium sp. | reverse complement strand
TGCGCCGCCGACCACGGGTCCTACCGCGCACGCCGCTTGAACCCTGAATCTGCCCGCGTCGGATGACCCCGAAAAAAATCCGCCTGATGTTCGAACGGTTCGCCGCCGCGGATCCGCATCCGACCACCGAGCTGGAATACGCCACGCCGTTCCAGTTGCTGGTGGCGGTGATACTCTCCGCGCAGGCCACCGACAAGGGCGTCAATCTGGCCACCCGCGCCCTGTTTCGCGCTGCGCCGGCGGCGCGGGAAATTGCCGCGCTGGGAGAACAGAAACTGGCCGGGTACATCAAGACCATCGGCCTGTATCCGACCAAGGCGAAGAACCTCGTCGCCATGGCCAGGCTGCTGCTGGAGCGTCACGGCGGCACGGTGCCGCACGACCGCGCCGCGCTCGAGGCGCTGCCCGGCGTCGGCCGCAAGACCGCCAACGTGATCCTCAACACCATCTTCCATGACCCCGTCATCGCCGTGGATACGCACATCTTTCGTCTCGCCAACCGCACCGGCCTGGCGCCGGGCAAGGATGTCATGACTGTCGAGGCCCGATTAACCCAGGCCGTGCCGCCGCAATACCGGCTGCATGCCCACCACTGGCTGATCCTGCACGGACGCTATGTCTGCAAGGCGCGCCAGCCCGAGTGCCAGCGCTGCATCGTGCGCGACCTGTGCGAATATCCCGACAAGCTGTGAGCCGCCATGTTCAATCCGACGCGTGACCAGGCACGGGGATTTTTCGTCGAAGCGTGGCGCAAGCGTCGCGCCGGACTGCCGCTGACCCCGCTCGAAACCATCGCCGCCGACCTGGCGGAAATCCACCCGGAATATCATCCGCTGCTTGAGCAGGGCGCCGCGGCGCTGGCGCGCGACTGGACGCCGGAGCAGGGCGCAGCCAACCCCTTCCTGCACCTGTCGCTGCATCTGGCCATCGAGGAACAACTCTCCATCGATCAGCCGCCGGGCTTGCGCGCCGCTTTTGCGAACACCCTGGCACGACGCCATGGGGATCGCCACGCGGCACAGCATGAAATTCTAGAATGCCTCGGCGAGACCATCTGGCAGGCGCAGCGAAATCATTCCCCGCCCGACGGCGCGGCCTATCTGGAATGCATCAAGCGGCGCTGAAGTGCTGAATAAAAAAACCAGGAAACCGCGCCGGAAGTCGCCGCGCTGTGCCGAATCCCCGCATCCCTGCTATTGGCCTTGCAGCAGGGCGGGCAATTCACGCTCCAGCAACTGAGGATCGCCGGCATTCAACTCTATCAACCGGCGCAAGTGGGTGATGCTGTCCAGGCTGAGGTGGTCACAGCGCAGGCCCATCCTCTTGCCATTGAGATGGGCGATCGAGGCCTGCATGATGATCGTGACGCCCTGGCCGAGATCGAGGCGTAACTTGCATTTCGCGCCAAGCTTGCCGGACCGCTCGGTCGTCATGTTCAGCAATGCGCCTTTGAAGCAAATGTCCAACAGCTCGGCCTCCCAGCTACCATTGGCATCGACCAGGCGTACCGCAGCGTGGAAAGGGGCGCGCCAGAAAGCGCGGTGTTCATGCGAGACGGTCATCAGGTTTCCCGGTCTTGTGGTTAACAGAAAAGCCGTAGCCACTGAAGCAGCGTGCCAGCGGACAGGACTCTTCGCCATTGCAATGGTGTTCGGCGGCACACTTGCGCTGGGTCTGATCGAGCAGCACTACTTCCCGGCACACCGGACAGTAATCGGATGGCGAATCGAACATGGCAAATTCTACATGAACGAGCACCTGGATTATAGACGGGCAAAAAACGCCTGTTGAGTGCGGTATTATCGACCGTTACCGCTTCGGACGGTGTGGCGGATATTTTCGGAGCAGGACACAGATGGCGGCGAACTGGACAAAAGATCAAGTCATTGCCCAACTTGACTCGGGCGAACATTGGACCGGCGCATCCGCATCTACATCCATTACCTACGCATTTCCTGTCTTAACCTTCGGAATTTTTTCCCAAGGGGAGGCAACGGGGTTCAGTCCGGTCGATAGCACCCTGCAAGGGAAAATTATTCAGGCAATCCTGACCTGGGACGATCTGATCCCGCAGACTTTTCTGCAAACGACCCTGATTTCGTCGAATATCGAGTTCGGGTATACAACCACCAATATCGACTATGCCCATGCCTACCTCCCGGACATTGGCAGCATATGGTTCGAGCCAAGTTCCGATGTCCCTGGCGCCACCATAGGCTCTTATGGCTTCACCACCATCGATCACGAGATTGGCCACGCGCTGGGCCTCAATCACATGGGGGATTACAACGGCGGGGGTGCCTTGACGCCCTCATCGTTCCAGGATTCCCGCGTTCTTTCGGTCATGTCTTATTTTGGCCCGAGCGGCGGATCATTTTCCTCGGAAGTGATGTGGGCCGACTGGACTGCCCAGAATGGCAGCGCGTACTCGCCGCAAACGCCGATGCTCAACGATGTCATGGCGATCCAGTCCATCTATGGAGAATCCACATCCACCCGTACCGGGAATACGGTGTACGGCTTCTCCAGCAACATCACCGGCGCTTCGGCAAGCTTTTATGATTTCACCGCGAACAAAAACCCGATCCTTACGATCTTCGACTCGGGCGGCACGGATACCCTGAATTTCAGCGGCTGGAATTCCAACTCCACAATCAACCTTGAGCCGGGCGTTTATTCCTCATGCAACTACATGACGAATAACATTGTGCTTGCGTATAGTTGCGTGATTGAGAATGCCATCGGCGGCAAGGGCAATGACGTATTGACCGGCAACAGCAGCGATAACCGCTTGGAAGGCGGTGACGGCAAGGACCAGCTCAACGGCGGGACGGGCAACGACACGCTCGTCGGCGGCTCGGGTGCGGATACACTGACGGGCGGCCTGGGTAGCGACATTTTTCTCTTTGCTGCAGCCGGGGATTCCACGCTAACGGCGATGGATGTAGTCAGCGACCTTGAGGGAAGCGACCAAATAAAATTCAACGGCATGGCCGGAATCGGCCTGTACGATGGCAAATACAGCTACGCCGGAAGCGTGAGCAGTACCGTCGGCGCCATCCAGAACAACGGTATTGTGTCTAACCGTGTCTTCTTCTTCAGCGACGTCACGGACGGCTACCTCTACATCAAGGGAGCCGGCACGGGCGTGACTTTCGACGGCACTCTGCTCAAGCTTGCCGGCAAGACAAGCGCCACGGTGCTAGCGCAACTCAGCGGCGTCCGCGCCAACGCAATCCCGACCGGCGGCGTCACCATCGATGGCACGGCAACGCAGGGCCAAACCCTTAGCGCATCGAACACGCTCGCCGATGCCGACGGCCTCGGCTCGCTCAGCTACCAATGGAAAGCCGACGCCAGCAACATCAGCGGCGCGACTGCCAGTAGCTTTGTCCTGACCGAAGCCCAGGTCGGCAAAACCATCACCGTCACCGCCAGCTATATCGACGGCCAGGGCGTCGCGGAATCCGTCACCAGTAATACCTTGATTCCTGGCGGTGCCGGTAACGACATATTTTCGGGAAATGTCGGCAACGATATTCTTTACGGCGGCGCCGGCGCCGACTGGCTGTATGGCGGCGAAGGTGCTGATGTATTGAATGGCGGCGAGGGTGCCGATCGCCTCTATGGCGGCGAAGGCAACGACACGCTGAACGGCGATGCCGGGAATGATGCCCTCTACGGTCAGGCAGGTAATGACGTCCTGTCCGGCGGCGATGGCGACGATATCCTGCAAGGCGATGGCGGCAACGATACCCTGGACGGCGGCGCGGGGACGGATACGGCCCGCTTTGGAGGGAAGTCGTCGGATTATTTTCTCGTCACTTACGGGTCATCCGCCTACGTCATCCCGCACACCGAGACGGCGCGATTGCAGGACGGGACGGACACGCTGCACAACATCGAGCGGGCGTATTTCGGCGGAGATGGCGTGACGAAAGCGGTTTCTGGCGTGGACAACCAGACCTTCGGGCTTGATTACATCGCCTCCTACGCCGACCTGATTGCCGCCTTCGGCGCCAATGCCGAGGCGGGGGTTGCGCACTACATCCAGTCGGGGCTGCAGGAAGGGCGCAGCGCCAGCTTTGATGCCGACTTTTACCTGGCCAAATATGGCGACCTGCGCGCCGCTTTTGGCGCGGATGCGCATGCGGCCACCCTGCACTACATAGTCTCCGGTTCGCGCGAGGGGCGCTCTACGATCACCTCGGGAAACGACACGCTCGGCGGCTCAGCGAGTGCCGACATACTCAACGGTTATGCCGGCAACGACACCCTGAATGGCGGCGTTGGCGCGGACCGGCTCTATGGCGGGGAGGGCAACGACACATTGAATGGCGATGCCGGAGACGACAATCTCTACGGACAGGCGGGGAATGATGTGCTCTCCGGCGGGGAGGGCGACGATGTTATGCAAGGCGATGGCGGCAACGACACCCTGGACGGAGGCGCGGGGAT
>CAYHXK010000253.1:0-4468 GCA_964360125.1 uncultured Sterolibacterium sp. | reverse complement strand
GAATACGCCCTGGGCCACCTGCCCGGCGCCATCAACGTGCCGCGCGGCATCCTGGAATTCAAGATCGGCGGGGTGCCGCAGGCGGCGGATCTGCATGCGCCGTTGCTGATCTACTGCCGCACCAGCGGACGGGCCGCGCTTTCCGCGGTGCAGTTGCAGAAAATCGGTTACAGCAAGGTGTTTTCGCTGGGCGGCGGTTTCGAATTTTGGAACAACGAGAAGCAGCCGGTGGTCAAGCCGGCGCCGATCGACTTCGAGTAAGCACCTTGATCGCCGCGCACAGCACCCTGGACCTGACTGTCGAAGGCATGACCTGTGCGGCCTGTGCGGCGCGTATCGAGAAGCAGCTCAACAAGCTGGCGGGCGTTTCCGCCAGCGTCAATTTCGCCAGCGAGAAAGTGCACGTCGCCTACGATGCCGCTGCGACGAGTAGCGAACAAATCGTCACGACCATCCAGAAAGCCGGCTTCGGCGTTCCCCCGCGGACGCTCGAATTTTCGCTGGAGGGCATGAGTTGCGCGGCTTGCGCCACGCGCATCGAGCAGCAGTTGAACAAGCTGCCCGGGGTCGAGGCGGTGGTCAACTTTGCCGCCGAAAAGGCGCATGTGCGCTTTACGCCGGGGATCGGCGACGCCGCGCAATTGATCGCCGCAGTGGCGCGCGCCGGCTACCGGGCGCAACTGTCCACCACCGATACGCGGGCCGAGGAAAGTCAGCGCAAGCAAGCCGTTTATCGCGCGGAATTGCGGCGTTTGTGGATTTCAGCGGCGCTGACGCTGCCGCTGGCGGCGCAGATGGCCATCATGTTCGGCGGCGGCGGCGACGCTGCGCATCAGGAGTTGCTGCCGCGCTGGCTGCAACTGATTTTGGCGACCCCCGTGCAGTTGTGGATCGGCTGGCGCTTTTACCGCGGCGCCTGGAATGCCCTGCGCGGCGGCGCCGGCAACATGGACGTGCTGGTGGCGCTGGGCACCAGCATGGCCTGGCTTTTCAGCGTCGTCGTGACGCTCGCCGACTTGCGGCACCAGCATGTGTACTTCGAGGCCTCCGCCACCATCATCACTCTGGTGCTGCTCGGCAAGATCCTCGAAGCACGCGCCAAGGCCCGCACTTCGGCGGCGCTCGAAGCGCTGATCCGCCTGCAGCCGCAGACCGCGCGCGTCGAGCGTGACGGGCAACTGGTGGAACTGGCCGTGGCGGCAATGCTTCCCGGCGACATATTCGTGGTGCGGCCGGGAGAGGCCGTGCCGGTGGATGGCGAGGTGATCGAAGGAATCTCCAGCCTGAATGAGGCCATGCTCACCGGCGAGAGCCTGCCGGTGAACAAGCAGCCGGGCGACCAGCTGTTTGCCGCCACGGTGAATGGCGAGGCGCTGTTGCGTTGCCGCGCCACCGGCGTCGGCAGCCACACCCTGCTGGCCGGCATCATCCGCCTGGTGGAGCAGGCACAGGGTTCCAAGGCGCCGGTGCAACGGCTCGTCGACCGGGTTGCGGCGATCTTCGTGCCGGTGGTCGGCGTCATCGCACTGGTGACCTTTCTGGCCTGGTGGGGGTTGGCCGGCGAGTTTACCCAGGCCATGGTGAATGCCGTCGCTGTGCTGGTGATCGCCTGCCCTTGCGCCCTTGGTCTGGCAACACCGACGGCGATCATGGTGGGCACCGGCCAGGGAGCAAAGGCCGGCATCCTGGTCAAGGATGCCGAGGCACTGGAAATCGCCGAGAAAATCGCCGTGCTGGCGGTGGACAAGACCGGCACCCTGACCCAGGGCAAGCCGGTGGTGACCGACATCGTGCCGCTCGCTGGCGTCTCCATCGACGATCTGTTGCAGCTCGCCGCAGCGCTCGAACAAGGCGCCACCCACCCGCTGGCGGCCGCGATCCTGGCGCGCGCGGGTGAATCCGGCATTGCCCCGATGTCATTACAGAATTTGCGTGCCGAGCCCGGCAAGGGCTTGCGTGGCGAGGTGGCCGGCGCTGTCTGCCTGCTCGGCTCGCCGGCCTTCCTGGCGGAAGCAGGTCTGGTCGTCGATACCGTCGCGCTGTTGCCGCTGCAACAGGCGGGCAAGAGCATCGTCGCCGTCGCCCGCGCCGGCCGGGTACTGGGCATCCTCGCGGTGGCCGACCCGTTGCGCGGCAATTCCCGCGCCGCTATCGAGCGGCTGAATGCGCTCGGTGTGGAGGTGGTGATGCTGACCGGCGATAACCCCCAGACCGCGGCGGCCATCGCGCGCCAGGCGGGCATCGTCCGCTACCAGGCGGAGGTATTGCCGGGCGACAAGGCGCATGCCATCGCCCTGCTCAAGGCCGAGGCGGCCAAGCGCGGCAGGCGCGTCGGCATGGCCGGCGACGGCATCAACGATGCGCCGGCACTGGCGGCGGCCGATGTCGGCTTCGCCATGGGGGCCGGTTCCGACGTGGCGCTGGAAACCGCCGGCGTGACCTTGATGCGCGACGACCTCAACAGCGTCGCCGACGCCATCGACCTGTCGCGCGCCACCCTTTCCAAGATCCGCCAGAACCTGTTTTTTGCATTCATCTACAATGTGCTGGGCATTCCGCTGGCGGCATTGGGCATGCTCAACCCGGTGATCGCCGGCGCGGCGATGGCCATGAGCTCGGTGTCGGTGGTGAGCAATTCCCTGTTGCTGAAACGCTGGCAACCGAAAAAACCTTAAGAACATTTCAGGAGCAAGCGATGGAATCGACCCTGCTCAAAGTCGGCGGCATGAGCTGCCAGGGCTGCGTCAAAAGCGTCACCAAGGTGCTGCTGGAACAGCCCGGCGTAGTCAAGGCCGAGGTGTCGCTGGAACGCGGCGAAGCCAGCGTCGACTATGATGCGGGCAAGGTCTCGCGCGACTTCCTGAAGCGCGCCATCGACGACGCGGGATTCGAAGCATCCTGAGCTCAAGGGAACCGCCACAAGTAGGCAGCCGATTTGCGTGATGAAGCAGGTTTGTGGAATGAAGCAACCGCCTGCCATTAAAATATGCACGAGGCTGCGGCGTAAACTCAGTTCACCAAACCGCAATAAAGTTCCTATAGGCGGATGGCCCATTTCGTAATCCAAGGAACTCAATGAAAACGGAGGACTCGCAACCGTGGCAAGGCGCGCACAATAGCAGCAGCAGTTGCGACGAGGCGCAACAGCGCGGGTCAAAGGTCAGCATCGAGGCGCAACTGCTAAACGTGGCGTACCAGTCATTGCCTCTGGCCCTGTTGATGACGATAGTTGTGGTCGTCATATTTGGCACCCAGATGCGGCCATACTTCCCGCCCGAACAGAGTGTGATTTGGGCTGCCGCGCTGGTGGGCACCACAGCGCTTCGTTTCGTGTTGTGGATGGTGTTCAAGCGCGCGGCACCCGGACCCGATGAAATTTCACCCTGGCGCAAGCTGTTTTTCGTCGGTGCACTGGCTGGAGGCGCTTCCTGGGGACTTGGTCCATTCTTGATGGTGCAGCAAGCCGGTCGTGCCGAATTGGCGTTGTTGATAGGCACCCTGCTCAGCGTCTGCGCGGTAGCGACAGCCTCTTTGGCGCCGCAGAGAAGCGCGATGCAGGCATTTTATGTCGCCGCGCTGGCACCGCTCGCCGTGGAGATATGGCGCTCAGGCGGCAAGTCTGAACGCATTGTGACCATGGTAATCCTGGCAGGAATAGCGGCACTGATGATCGCCGGGAGTCGCTCCAGTCGTTTGATCAGGGAATCGATGGAGGCACAGAACAGCCTGGGCATGGCGGTTGAGGATGCGAGAAAGGCGCGCGAGCAGGCCGAAACCGCCAGCCGCGCCAAGAGCGAATTTCTCTCCAGCATGAGCCACGAATTGAGGACGCCGCTCAACGCAGTGATCGGATTTTCCCAACTCTTGGGCGAGGATGAGGAGATATCGGCAGAAGCCAAGGACAATATTGGCGAAATCGAACGGGCGGGCATGCACCTTTTGTCCCTGGTCAACAACGTGCTCGATCTTGCCCGCATCGAAGCCGGCAAGCTCGAACTTTTTTTAGAACCGGTTGAGGTGAAGTCGGTGCTGGCGGAAAGCATATCCCTGATTGCGCCGCTGGCCCGCAAACACAACATCCGCCTGGAGCAGAATTTCGACAAGTGCGAGACGGCGGCGGTGACTGCCGATTACGTCCATCTGCGCCAAGTATTACTCAACTTTCTTTCCAACGCCATCAAATACAACCGACCACAAGGCAGTGTGCATCTGGGGTATCGGGTCAACCACGGCAAGGCACGAATCCAAGTACTCGATACCGGGATAGGCATCCCGGCCCACAAGCAAGCCCGCATCTTCAATGCCTTCGACAGGCTGGGCAAAGAGGCCGGTCCGGTGGAAGGTACCGGAATCGGACTGATCATCACCAAGCGCATCGTCGAAGGCATGGGCGGCGCCATTGGTTTCGAGAGCGTTGAGGGACGGGGCAGCACATTTTGGGTGGAGCTCCCGCTCAGCGATATCACTC
>CAYHXK010000252.1:0-4472 GCA_964360125.1 uncultured Sterolibacterium sp. | reverse complement strand
CTGGTGCTCAACCAGATTTCACCGAACGGCCTGAAGCGGCTGCCGGCCGAGCGCTATGTGGTCGGCAAGGACGTGGCGGCGCCCGACGCGGTGCTGGTGCGTTCCGCCGACATGCATGCCATGGACATTCCCGTCAGCGTCCGCGCCATCGGCCGTGCCGGCGCCGGCACCAACAACATCCCGGTTAAATCCATGAGCGCGCGCGGCGTGCCGGTGTTCAACGCGCCGGGCGCCAACGCCAATGCCGTCAAGGAACTGGTGATCGCCGGCATGCTGCTGGCGGCGCGCAACCTGACCGGCGCCTTGCAATTTGTCGCCGGCCTGAATGATGCGGATCCGGAGATGGATAAAAAGGTCGAGGACGGCAAGAAGACCTACGCCGGCTACGAGTTGGCTGGCCACACGCTGGGCGTCATCGGCCTGGGCAAGATCGGCTGCCTGGTCGCCGATGCCGCGATCAAGCTGGGCATGCAGGTGTTCGGCTACGATCCGGAGATCACCGTCGATGCCGCCTGGAGCCTGCCCGCCCAGGTGAAGAAAGCCAACAGTGTTGCCGAGGTACTGAAAAACTCCAACTTCGTTTCCATTCATGTGCCGCTGCTGGAGGCGACGCGCGACCTGATCAATGCCGGCAATATTGAGCAAATGAAACATGGCGCGGTGCTGTTGAATTTTTCGCGCGACGGCATCGTGAACGAGGCGGCGGCGATCGCGGCGCTGGAGACCAAGAAGCTGGGGCACTATGTCTGCGACTTTCCCAGCCCGCAGGCCAATCGCCATCCGCGGGTCATCGCCCTGCCGCACCTGGGCGCATCGACCCGCGAAGCCGAGGAGAATTGCGCAATCATGGTCGTCGATCAGTTGCGCGATTTTCTCGAACACGGCAACGTGCAGAATGCGGTAAATTTCCCGACCGTCGTCATGCCGCGCGAATCTAAATTTCGTCTCGCCATCGCCAATGCCAATGTCCCCAACATGGTCGGCCAGATTTCGACGGCGATGGCGCAAGCCGGACTGAATATCCATAACATGATGAACAAGTCGAGGGGTGACATGGCTTACACGCTGGTCGATATAGATAGTGACGTGCCGCCGCGGGTGGTGGCTTCGATCGCCGCCATCGCCGGCGTGCTGACAGTCCGCTACCTGCCGCTGGAGCTATAAATCGTGACGGACCAGCACGACGAACTGGGCAAGCTGCGCACAGGCATCGACCGCATCGACGATGAGGTGTTGCGCCTGATCAACCAGCGCGCCCAACTCGCTCACCGCATCGGTGTAATCAAGCAGGGCAACCTCTATCGGCCGGAGCGCGAGGCGCAGGTGCTGCGGCGGGTGGGCGCCGCCAACCCCGGCCCCTTGCCGGCGGCGGCGACTCAGACCATCTTCCGCGAAATCATGTCGTCCTGTCTGGCGCTCGAACAGCCGCTGCGTATCGCTTATCTCGGACCGGAAGGCACTTTCTCGGAATCCGCGGCGCGCAAGCACTTCGGCTCGGCGCCAAGTTTGAGTGCCTGCGCTGCCATCGACGATGCTTTTCGCGCGGTCGAAGCCGGCAATGTCGACTATGCCGTGGTGCCGGTGGAGAACTCGACCGAAGGCGCAATCGGACGCACCCTCGATCTGTTGCTGTCGTCGCCCTTGAAGATTTGCGGCGAAATTTCCTTGCGTATCCATCAGAACCTGCTGTCCAAGGCCGATTCGCTGGCCGGGGTGAAACGTCTCTACTCGCACGCCCAGTCGCTGGCGCAATGCCACGAATGGCTGAACCGGAACCTCGCGCAATTGCCGCGGGTGCCGGTGGCGAGCAATGCCGAAGGCGCGCGTCTGGCCGCCGAGGACGCGGAGTCCTGCGCCATCGCGGGCGATGCAGCGGCGAGCCGCTACGGCCTCAAGGTACTGGCGGAAAATATCGAGGACGACCCGAATAACACCACGCGTTTCCTGGTGCTGTCGGGTCACGATGCCGGCCCTTCGGGCTGCGACAAGACTTCCTTCGTCTGTTCGGCGCAAAACCGTCCCGGCGCCATGCTGGGCTTGCTGGCGCCGTTGGCCGCGCAAGGCGTCTCCATGACCAAGTTCGAATCGCGTCCGGCGCGCGGCTTCAGCGGCGGGCGCTGGGAATATGTATTCTTCGTCGATATCGAGGGCCACCAGCAGGATGCCGCGGTCGCTACTGCCCTGAAAGAGCTTGCCGAGGGCGCAGGATTCATAAAAATTCTCGGCAGCTACCCGGCTGCCGTCCTGTAATCTTATCCGGGAGCCTTCCGCCATGAGCATCGCCGCGCTTGCTCCGCCCTACATTCGCGCCATTTCCCCCTACCAGCCGGGCAAGCCGATCACCCAGCTGGCGCGCGAAATGGGAATTCCCGTGGAGAGCATCGTCAAGCTCGCCTCCAACGAAAATCCTCTCGGCATGAGCCCGAAAGCACGGGCGGCGATGGAGCGGGCCAGCGCCGACCTGTCGCGTTATCCCGACCAGTTCGAGTTGTCTCGGGCAATCTCCGAGCGTTGCGGCTTCGGCATGGAGCGGATCATCCTTGGGAATGGCTCCAACGACCTGCTCGACCTGGTCGCCCGGGTGTTCCTGGCGCCGGGCCGCTCCTCGGTGTTCTCGCAGCATGCCTTTGCCGTGTATCCGCTGGCGACGATGTCGGCCGGCGGCGAATGCATCCAGGCGCCGGCGAAGGATTATGGCCACGATTTAACAGCCATGCGCGCCGCGATTCGGCCCGATACCCGCATCGTCTGGATCGCCAACCCCAACAATCCGACCGGCAGCTTTCTGCCCTATCCGCAAGTTCGCGCTTTCCTGCAAGCGTTGCCGCAGGATGTCGTCGTAGTGCTGGACGAGGCCTATAACGAATACCTGCCGCCGGCGCTAC
The DNA here is from genome assembly GCA_964360125.1 of uncultured Sterolibacterium sp. Lineage (GTDB taxonomy): Bacteria > Pseudomonadota > Gammaproteobacteria > Burkholderiales > Rhodocyclaceae > JACRAR01. Next base: position 1,587 of record CAYHXK010000252.1, on the reverse strand, counting down.
GCGAGGACACGCTGGCCTGGCTGGCGGATTTCCCCAACCTTGTCATCACCCGCACATTTTCCAAGGTCTATGGACTGGCCGGCCTGCGCATCGGTTACGCCCTGGCATCGGCGGAAATCGTCGACTTGATGAATCGCGTGCGCCAGCCATTCAATGTGAACAATCTGGCGTTGGCCGCCGCCATCGGTGCGCTCGACGATCACGTGTTTCTTGCCGAGAGCTTCGAGCTCAACCGCCGCGGCATGGAGCAGATCGTGGCCGGCCTCAAGCGCCTCGGCCTGGAGCATATTCCCTCCCACGGCAACTTCGTCGCCTTCGCCGTGACCGATGCTGCGGCGACCAACCGGAAACTGCTGCAGCAGGGCGTCATCGTCCGGCCGATCGGCGGCTACGGCTTGCCCAGGCATCTGCGCGTGACCATCGGATTGGAGCGCGAGAATCTGCGCTTCCTCGATGCGCTGGGAAAGTCGGTGTAATTGGCCGTGGCTGATATTCGCAAAATCGTCGTTTGCGGCGTCGGGCTGATCGGCGGCTCGTTCGCACTGGCGCTCAAGGCAGCCGCGGCGGTCGGGGAAGCGCGCGAGGCGTGTGAAGCGTGCGAGATTGTCGGCATGGGCCGCAGCCGGGCAACGCTCGACGAGGCGCTACGGCAAGGTGTTATCGACCGCTGTGGCGCCGACTGGGGTGCTGCCATGGCCGGTGCCGATCTGGTGCTGCTGGCCATGCCGGTCGGCCAGATGGAACAAGTCATGCGACAACTGGCGCCGCATCTGCAGCCGCGGACGCTGCTCACCGATGCTGGCAGCACCAAGCAGGACGTGATTGCCGCCGCACGGATGGCCCTCGGTGACAAAATCGGCCAGTTCGTGCCCGGCCACCCGATCGCCGGCGCCGAAAAAAGCGGTGTGGCGGCGGCCAGGGCCGATCTGTATCGCGGCAAGCGGGTGGTGCTGACGCCGCTGCCGGAAAATACCCCCGCCGCCGTGGCCAGGGTAAGACTGGCATGGGAAAGTTGCGGTGCGCAGGTCAGCGAACTGACCGCGGAAGAGCATGACCATACGTTTGCCGCGGTCAGCCACCTGCCGCATCTGCTGGCCTTCGCGCTGGTGCATGAGTTCGCCGGACGGCCCAACTCGGAACAGTTGTTCGCCTTTGCCGCCGGCGGCTTCCGCGACTTCACCCGCATCGCCAGCAGCCATCCGGAGATGTGGCGGGATATCTGCGTCGCCAACCGCGCCGCGCTGATCCAGGAACTCGACGCCTACCAGGCGGAATTGCTGCGTACCCGGGTGCTGCTGGCCAGAGCCGATGGCGCGGCGCTGGAGACGATGTTCGGCACGGCGCGCGCTCGGCGCGATGCCTGGCTCGACTCGCTATTGCCGTCCGGCGAATAACGGGACTATCATCTCATCCGTCATCAACTCCCGGGAGGTTTTCCATGCCGCCTGTCCTGCACGCCCGCGAACCTAAGCTGCCTTACCACCTCTGGACTGTGAAGGAATTTCACCAGATGGCCATCGCCGGCCTGCTGGACGAGACCGACAGGGTGGAACTCATCGAAGGGGAGATGATCGACATGGCGCCGAT
>CAYHXK010000251.1:0-4498 GCA_964360125.1 uncultured Sterolibacterium sp. | reverse complement strand
TACAACAATCTTGTCTCCGACATGCGCAGCCTGGCCATCATGCGCGACACCGGCTGTCCGGTGGTGTTCGACGCCACGCATTCGGTGCAGTTGCCGGGCGGACAGGGCAGCACCTCCGGCGGGCAGCGCGAGTTCGTGCCGGTGCTGGCGCGGGCTGCGGTGGCGGTGGGCATTTCCGGCCTGTTCATGGAGACGCATCCGAATCCCGCGCAGGCGCTTTCCGACGGCCCCAATGCCTGGCCGCTGGGCAAGATGCGGGCGCTGCTCGAGTCCCTGCGGGATATCGATGAGTTGGTCAAGCGGCACGGTTTTCCGGAGGCTTGAGCATGGCTGCCTATTTAGTGGTGGACATCAAGGTAAAGGATCCGCAACAGATCCTGAAATACCGCGAATTGGCGCAGCAGGCCATCGCACGGCATGGCGGCCGCTATCTTGTGCGCGGCGGCAAAAGCATTACGCTGGAGGGCGACTGGCAACCGGAGCGGCTGGTGGTGGTCGAGTTTGCGTCGCTGGAGCAGGCGCGGCTGTTTTATGATTCCCCCGAATATCTCGCGGCGCGCGCGGCGCGTGCCGGAGCTGCGGACTTCGACATGCTGCTGGTCGAAGGAACCTGAGTTTCATTTTTCTAGGAAAAATCATGAGTGCAATCGTTGATGTCGTCGCCCGCGAGATTCTTGACTCGCGCGGCAATCCCACCGTCGAAGCCGACGTGCTGCTCGAATCCGGTCTGATGGGCCGGGCGGCGGTACCTTCCGGCGCCTCCACCGGTTCGCGCGAGGCCATCGAGTTGCGCGACGGCGACAGCGGACGCTATCTCGGCAAGGGCGTCTTGCAGGCCGTCGAAAACGTCAATACGGAAATTTCCGAGGCCATCATCGGCCTCGATGCCGAGGAGCAGTCTTTCATCGACAAGGTGCTGATCGATCTCGATGGCAGCGACAACAAGGAGCGCCTGGGCGCCAATGCCATGCTGGCGGTGTCGATGGCGGTCGCCAAGGCGGCCGCGGAGGAAGCCGGCCTGCCGCTGTATCGCTACTTCGGCGGCTCCGGCCCGATGCAGATGCCGGTGCCGATGATGAACGTCATCAACGGCGGCGCTCACGCCAACAACAACCTCGACATCCAGGAATTCATGATCCTGCCGATCGGCGCGCAGAGTTTTCGCGAAGCCTTGCGCTGCGGCGCCGAGGTGTTTCAGCACCTGAAAAAACTCGTCGACAAGAAAGGCTATCCGACCACGGTCGGCGACGAGGGCGGGTTTGCGCCGAATGTCGCCGGCAACGACGAGGCCATCGAAATGATCCTCAAGGCCATCGAGGCCGCCGGCTACACGCCCGGCCAGGACGTGGTGCTGGGTCTCGACTGCGCCGCATCGGAATTCTACAAGGACGGCAAGTATCACCTCGCCTCGGAAAAACTGGAGCTGTCTTCGGAGGCCTTTACCGATTACCTCGCCAGGCTCGCCGACCGATATCCCATTATCAGCATCGAGGACGGCATGGCCGAGAACGACTGGCCCGGCTGGAAGCTGCTGACCGATCGGCTGGGCAAGAAGGTGCAGATCGTCGGCGACGATATCTTCGTCACCAACCCCAAGATCATCAGCGAAGGCATCGCCCAGGGCATCGCCAATTCGGTGCTGATCAAGATCAACCAGATCGGTACCCTGACCGAGACCTTCGCCGCCGTGGAAATGACCAAGCGCGCGGGTTACACCAACGTTATTTCGCATCGCTCCGGCGAAACCGAGGACTCGACCATCGCCGACATCGCCGTGGGTCTCAACGCCCTGCAGATCAAGACCGGTTCGCTGTCCCGTTCCGATCGCATCGCCAAGTACAACCAGTTGCTGCGCATCGAGGAGGATCTCGGCGACAGCGCCGGTTATCCTGGTCGTGGCGCTTTCTACAACCTGCGCAAGTAATGGGATGCGCTGGCCGGCGCTGGTGCTGATTGCCCTGATCGCCCTGCTGCAGTACCCGCTATGGCTCGGCAAGGGCGGCTGGCTCAGGGTGTGGGAGGCCGATCGCCAGTTGCAGGCGCAGCGCGAAGTGAATCAGAAGCTCGAACAGCGCAATGCCGGCCTGGACGCCGAGGTGCGCGACCTCAAGAGCGGCTATGAAGCCATCGAGGAGCGTGCCCGCTTCGAGCTCGGCCTGATCAAGCCGGACGAGACCTTCGTCCAGGTACCATTGAAACAACCATGAACCTCCACCGCATGCTCCTGCAGCGCGCAGCGAACGGTACTTCCTTGCGCGTGCTGCTGATCGGCGCCGGCAAGTTCGGCTCCATGTATCTGGCCCAGGCGCGCGTGACTCCCGGCATCCAGATCGCCGCCATTGCCGACTTGTCGCCGCGCCTCGCGTGCGAGGCGCTAGCCCGCACCGGCTGGCCGGCGGAGCGCTACGCCGCCACCTCGCTGATTGACGCGCTGCAGCGGGGCACGACTTTTGTCACCGACGATGCCGCCGCGATGATTGCCGCCGACGGCATCGATGTAGTCATCGATGCGACCGGCAGTCCGGCCGCCGGTATTCGCCATGCGCTCGCCTGTGCCGAGCATGGCAAACATGTCGTGATGGTCAACGTTGAGGCCGACGCGCTGGCCGGGCCGTTGCTGGCAAAGCGCTGCGAAGATGCCGGGGTGGTTTACTCGCTGGCCTACGGCGACCAGCCGGCGCTGATCTGCGAGATGGTGGACTGGGCCAGGGCGGCAGGTTTCGAGGTGATTGCCGCCGGTAAGGGCACCAAGTACTTGCCGGGCTATCACCAGTCGACACCGGAGACGGTGTGGGCGCACTATGGCTTCACCCCCGAACAGGTGGTGGCGGGACATTTCAACGCGCAGATGTTCAACTCCTTCCTCGACGGCACCAAGTCCGCTATCGAGATGGCTGCGGTGGCCAATGCCACCGGCCTGGTGCCGGCGCCGGTAGGTTTGCGGTTTCCACCCTGCGGAGTGGACGACTTGGCGCGGGTGCTGCGCCCCAGCGCGGCCGGCGGTCAACTCCACCATTCCGGTCAGGTGGAGGTGATTTCCAGTCTGGAGCGCGACGGCCGGCCGGTGTTCCGCGACCTGCGCTGGGGCGTCTTCGTTACCTTTGCCCCGGCCGACGAGGCCAACCGTGCCTACGTCGAGCGCTGCTTCAAGGAATATGGCCTGGTCACCGATCCGTCCGGTCACACTACCGCGATGTACAAACCTTGCCACCTGATTGGTCTTGAACTCGGGATCAGTGTTGCCAGCGCCGCCTTGCGGCGCGAACCTACCGGATCGCCAGCGGCGTGGCTGGGCGATGTGGTCGCCACCGCCAAGCGCGATCTGGCTCCCGGCGAAACACTGGATGGGGAAGGTGGTTATACGGTCTTCGGCAAACTCATGCCGGCATCCGACTCGCTGCTCTGTGGCGGCTTGCCGATCGGACTCGCTCACCAAGTAAGGCTGAAAAATCCGGTGCAGCAGGGCGCATCGGTGCGTTGGCAGGACGTCGAAATCGACGAGTCTGGCGAGACCGTGCGCGTGCGCAGGGAGATGGAGCGACTCTTTGCCGCCTGATCCGCGAGCGGATACTACATGCCCCTTTTGGAAATCATCAGTCTTGTCCTGCTAGGCGCGGGCGCCTGGCTGTGGCTCGACAGTCTCAAGACACGCGAGATCGGCGTGTCCGCCGGCCGCGCCGCCTGCGCCGCGGAAGGCTTGCAGTTCCTCGACGAAAGCGTGGCCATCGAATCGATCTGGCCGGCGCGGGACGATGAAGGCAACCTGAAATTGCGGCGCGTCTATGGTTTCGAGTACAGCGACACCGGCAATAATCGTTGCAAGGGCAGTGTCACCCTGATCGGTCGGCAGGTCGTGACGTTGTATGTCGGGCTGAGAATCGTGTGAGGGAGTGCGGGTCCGGCGGGGGAGATGGTCGGTTCAAATCGTCCTGCCGCCGATCGCCCGCAGAAACTCGCTGCGTAACTGATCCGAGCGCTCGAAGGCGCCGGTAAAGGCTTGCGTCACCACCCGTTCGTCGCCGCGCCGGTCCTCCCCCAGCAGCAGGCAAAGCTGTTCCGCCTCGACCACGCAGGCCGCGCCCTGGGCCTGGCCGTGATGCATCAGGGCTTCGGCGATGTCGCGCGTCATCCATTCCTGATAAGTGAAGCGATGGCCGATGGCATCCACCAGCCGGGCGATGCGGCCGAAGCCGTGCAGGCGCCCGCCGGGCAGGTAGGCGACATGCGCCAGGCCGCGAAACGGCACCAGATGATGCGGGCATACTCCGTGCACGGCGATGCCGCGGATCACCACCATGTCCGTGCGGTGATCGGCGAAGCCTTCTCCCAGCGCCGCGGCCGGATCCATGTCATATCCGCCGAGCAGGCGTTTCTGCCACAGTTCCCGCACCCGCTCGGCGGTTTTCCCCATGTGGGTCATGTCTGGCGCGATGCCGCAGGCGCGCAGCAGGGCGCAGACCGCCTGCTCGAACGCCGCGGGATCGAAATTGTTCTGGCG
>CAYHXK010000250.1:0-4519 GCA_964360125.1 uncultured Sterolibacterium sp. | reverse complement strand
GCACGGCATCGTTCTGGTGACCGGCCCGACCGGCTCGGGCAAAACCACCACGCTGTATGCGGCGCTGTCGGAACTGAACACCCTGGAAAAAAAAATAATTACGGTCGAGGACCCGGTCGAATACCGGCTGCCCGGCATCAACCAGGTGCAGGTGCACGACAAGATCGACCTCACTTTCGACCGCGTTTTGCGCTCCGCGTTGCGCCAGGATCCGGACATCATCCTGGTCGGCGAAATGCGCGACAAGATGACCGCCGAAATCGGCATGCGCGCCGCCATGACCGGCCACATGGTGCTGTCCACCATGCACACCAACGATGCCCTGACGACGCCGGTACGCCTGCTCGACATGGGCGTGCCGCCCTACATGGTGGCGCTCTCCTTGCAACTGGTGATGGCGCAGCGCCTGGTCCGGGTAATCTGCGAGAATTGCAGCGAAAATTATCCTCTCCCGCCGCAGCAGCGCGAATGGCTGCGCTATGAACTCGATGAACAGGTGGATGCCCATACCTATCGGAATGGACGCGGCTGCTCGTATTGCAACAGCACCGGCTATGTCGGACGACAGGGGGTCTACGAGTTTTTGGAAATGAACAACATCCTGGTCGAAGCCGCCAACCATGGCAATCCCAGCGATTTCATGCGTATCGCCCGCGAGCAAATGGCCGGCAACACCCTGCGTCGCGATGCCGTGCGGCTGGTGCTGGAAGGTCGCACCAGCGTCAGCGAGGCGATGCGGATCAGCAGCCAGTTCGAGGACTGACCCGGATGCCGAACTTCGCCTATCGCGGCCGGGATGCGGGCGGGCAAATCACCCAGGGAGTCCAGGAGGGACTGAGCTCAGCGGAGGTTGCCGATGCCTTGGTCAGCCGCGGCATTATTCCCCTCAGCATCAGTCCGGCGCGGGAAGCCGCCAAGTCCGCTCCCTCCGTGGGTGGCTTGGCCAAGTTGCAAATTTTCAAGCAAAAAATCCAGCACATCGACGTATTGCTGTTTACTCGCCAACTCTACACTCTGCTCAAGGCCGGCGTACCCATCATGCGGGCACTGGCCGGCCTGCAGGAATCGAGCACCAATACCTCGATGCGAAAAGTGATCCAGGAAGTGCGCGAGAGCCTCGACTCCGGCCGCGAGTTGTCCGTCTCGTTTGGGCGACACCCCGGCGTATTCTCGGAGTTTTATCTTTCCATGGTGCGCGTCGGGGAAATGACCGGCCGGCTCGAGGAAGTCTTTATCCGCCTGTTCGAGCACATGGAGTTCGAGCGCTTCATGAAGGAGCAGGTCAAATCGGCGCTGCGCTACCCCTCCTTCGTCATTGCCGCCATGGTGGCGGCAATGTTCGTGGTAAACATTTTCGTCATTCCGGCCTTCGCCAAGGTGTTCGCCGGTTTCAATACCGAGTTGCCTCTGATGACCCGCATCTTGCTCGGCTTCTCGAATTTCATGTTGAACTGGTGGCATTTGCAGATCGTCGCCATGGTGGCTGCCTTTTTTGCCTTTCGCAGCTGGATCGGCACCACGGCAGGGCGCTACCAGTGGGACAAGCTCAAGCTGGGTTTTCCGATCGCCGGCAAGATCATCCACAAAGCCACCCTGGCCCGTTTCGCGCGCAGTTTTGCTCTGGCATCGCGCAGCGGCGTGCCGATCATCCAGACGTTCACCACGGTGGCGCAAACGGTGGATAACGACTACATCGCGCGCAAGGTCGAAGGCATGCGCGAAGGCGTCGAGCGCGGCGAAAGCGTCTTGCGGGTGGCGACCAACGCCGGCGTGTTTACCCCGGTGGTGCTGCAGATGATCGCGGTCGGGGAAGAATCCGGCGCAATTGACGACATGATGGAAGAGATCGCAACAATGTACCAGAACGAGGTCGAATACGAGCTCAAGACCCTGGCGCAGCAGATCGAGCCGATCCTCATCACCATGCTGGGCATCATGGTGCTGATCCTGGCGCTGGGCATCTTCCTGCCGATCTGGGACCTCGGCAAGGCGGCAATCAAGAAGTAATGGCGCGCATCCATTGGCAGGCCGGCCTCAGCAAGCTTGAGTTTTTGGTGGTGGTGGCCGTCATAGCATTCACCGCGTTAGTGGCTCTGGAGCGTTTGCGCGACGTGCAGGAAATGGGGGAGAAAACTGCGGTGGAAATGACCGTCCGGAATATCCGCTCCGGCCTGCTGTGGGAAATGTCTGAGCGAATCACCACCGGCCACGAAGCGAGCATCGCCGAACTGGCGGGAGGCAACCCGGTCCGCTGGCTGGAAAAACCGCCCAGCGGCTATCTCGGCGAATTTCCCGCAACACCGCCGAATTTCTCCCAGGGCGCCTGGTATTTCGATACCCGGCACAGGGAGTTGCGCTATCGGCCGATACAGCAGAGGAATCTGGAATGTCATCAATGCCCCAGGGAAGACGGCGACTTGGCTTTAAGCTGGCGCATTTCACCCGCCGGTAATCCAATGTTCGGCCGGGGTGACAGCGTCCGGGTGGTGGCCGTCGCACCCTATCAGTGGTTCTGACAAGCTTGTAAAAACATGAATTGATGATGATTTCCCTCGCTATTCCGACAGATGGATGGAACAGATAATTGAGAAACTCGCCTATGCAAGGGATCGCCCCCACTTCACAGAACAATGCGATGGCAATGCGATGGAGGTAAACTCGTCTCGATACCCCAAGGTTTCAAGCGACATGTTGAATGTCCTCCGGTGCAGCAAAACCTTCTGTACCTTCGGGGCCAAGGGTTGTAGAGTGAAGGCGAAACAACTCACTGACGATGGAACTCATCATGAAGCTTGCTAACCAGACTGCGGGTCAGACTGGTTTTACCCTGATTGAACTGGTGATCGTCATCACCATCATCGGCATCCTTGCGGCGGTTGCCCTGCCCCGCTTTATCGCCCTGCAGCGCGATGCCCGCATCGCCAAGCTGTATGCCGCGCGCGGCTCGGTGGGCGCCGCCGCGGCGCTGGTGCATGCGGCAATCCTGACGCGCAACGGCAATGCCGACCCTGCCCCATGCGCCATCGGCGGCACGGCGGACAACAAGCCCGGAACCACGGCGGTGCCGGGTTCGGTATGCACGGAAAACGGGCTCATCGCCACGGTCTACAGCTATCCTGCGAGCACGGCCATTCCGGCGGTAGGGCCGGCGAATCCCGGCATCGTCGCGGCGGCCGGCTTGTCCACCGTTTTTAATCCTACTTTGCAGAATCTGCAGAACGAAGGTTACTCCGCAACTTTTTCATCGCCCGATACGGTGTTTCAAATCCAAGGCGCGCCGGATATCGCCAATTGCCAATTCACTTATACCCAAGCCGCTTCAACCAACGTCCCGCCGGTGATCTCCGTCGTGACGACCACTGGTTGTTGATCATGGCAGAAAGAGACTAAGGTCATGCTAAATCAAATTCTGCTGCAATCCTTGCTGATCTTGCTGGGAGTAGCCGCCATCCTGGGGATTCTGGCGGGTGCCGGCATGCTGCTCAAGCATGAACAGGTACTGCGACTGAACCAATACTTCTCCCGCTGGACGAGCACGGACAACATGGGGGAGCAGCTCGATCGACCTCGCTGGTCCGAACGCTTTCTCTACAAGCATCACCGGCTGGTCGGCACTATCATGTTCCTAGGGGCAATGATCGTGTTGTACACATTTTTGATCAGCTACAACGCGAGGAGGATTTCAACCTTTATTTCGCGTGACTACTGGTGGCTGCTGGATGCTTTTATGGGAATGCTTCTGATCGGCAGCGTACTCTCTGCAATCATCGGTTTTATCATGTTGTCCAAGCCCAGTCTGCTGCGTGAATTGGAGAACTCGGCCAATCATTGGGTTTCCACCGACCGAATACTTAAATGGTTCAATGACACGCACTATTCTGCCGAGCAGTCTATCTTGCGACACAGGAAGCTATCCGGCGCTTTGCTGATATTCGGCAGTGTTTATATCCTTTATGCCCTTGGCTATTCCATATTTCGAGGCGCGGGGCAGCTTTAAGGCTTGCTATTCTTATGCATAAGGATAACAATGCATTAGGAGCTGCGGCTCCTCGATTTCAAGGCTGCGGCCTTTTTTAAGGAGTTTCGAATATGAAGATACTAAACAAGAGCCAACACTCAGGTTTTACCCTGATCGAGTTGGTGGTGGTGATCGTGATTCTGGGCATATTGGCGGCGACGGCATTGCCCAAGTTCATCGACCTGAAGTCCGATGCGGCGCAAGCCGCCGCCGTTGGCGTGGCCGGGGCATTGAACTCGGCAGCTGCGCTTAACTATGCGGCGTTCGTGGTGAACTCCACCAAGGCAGTGACTATCAGTGGCGGTGCTTATGTTCTGTCGAATGCCTCCGCCTTACTGGGTGGGGCGGGCTTGCCGGCCGGTTTCAGCCTGACTGCAGCGGCCTCCACGGTGAGTTGCCCAGGTGCTGGTTCGTCAGTTGCGATCTCGGTGACCGGCAGTAGCGGTACATCGAACAGCGCCACGGCGACCCTGATTTGCACCGGTTAATCTTGCGTCCGGC
>CAYHXK010000249.1:0-4519 GCA_964360125.1 uncultured Sterolibacterium sp. | reverse complement strand
GGTTTTCGTGCCCGCGCCGCAGTTCCTTGACCGCGCTCGCCAGGTGCTCCGCGCCGCCGGCCGGCACCATCACGGTTTTGCCGGCGTCCTGCGGGTCGCCGGGGTTGCGTATTCGGATGCCGCCACCCGGCGGATGCAGGTTGCCGTGAAAGTCGTTGATGGCCAGTATTCGCACGGAAACGGGCGCACCGTACCGCGACGCATCGAGGCTGGCGCAGGCGGCAAGGTGTAAGGCCAGCGTCAGGGCTGCTACCAATCGCAAGGGTTTAAGCATGCGGGTTCTCCGTATCGGCAGGGTGGCGGACGTCTTGGACGTTGGCACACCGGGCTAACAGCGTCTTCTCTCGGTATTCCACCGCGCCAGCTATCCGCCGACCTTCGCCACCAGCCGGTAGCACGGCTGGTAGTGCTTGCCCGGCAGCTTCATGCGGTTGTGCGCGGCGAAGTAGCCGAGCAGTTCGTCGAGCGCGCCGACCAGCGCCGGCTCGCCGTGCAGTTCGAACGGACCGTGCTGCTCGATCTCGCTCTGCCCCTGCTCCTTGACGTTGCCGGCTACGATGCCGTACAAGGCGCGCCGCAAGTTCGCCGCCAGCACATGGCTGGGCCCCGGATACAGGTTGAGCGCCGCCATGGATGCGTGCGTGGGGACGAAAGGCTGCTGGAAGTCGCGTTCGATCGTCAGCCGCCAGTTGAAGCTGTAGGAATCCCCGGCTGCATCGCGCTGCCGGCCGACGCGCTCCAGTCCCGCCGCCATCTCGCGCGCCACCGCCACCGGATCGCCGGTGATGATGCGGTAGCGGGCCTGCGCCGCCTTGCCCAGCGTCTGCTCGATCAGCCGGTCGATGCGGGCGAAGTAGCCGGCGGCATCGGCGGGCCCGGTAAAAATCAGCGGCAGCTCGATGTCGAGGTTGTGCGGATGCAACAGGATGCCGAGCAGGTAGAGAATTTCCTCCATGGTCCCGGCGCCCCCCGGCAGAACGATGATGCCGTGGCCGAGACGGACGAAGGCTTCGAGGCGCTTTTCGATGTCGGGCAGGATCACCAGCTTGTTGGTGATCGGGTTGGGGGCCTCGGCGGCGATGATGCCGGGTTCGCTGATGCCGACGTAGCGGCCGTTGCGGCGGCGCTGCTTGGAGTGGGCGATAGCGGCCCCCTTCATCGGTCCTTTCATCGCCCCCGGCCCGCAGCCGGTGCAGATGTCGAGTCCGCGCAGTCCCAGTTCATAGCCGACCAGTTTCGAGTATTCGTATTCCTGGCGCGAAATCGAATGGCCACCCCAACACACGACCAGGTTGGGCGCCTCCAGCGGCATCAGCGCCTTGGCGTTGCGCAGGATGTTGAACACCGCATCGGTCGTCCCCTCGCCGGTGTTCAGGTCGAAGCGCGGGTGGTCAAGGATCTCGTCGGCGACGAAGACGATGTCGCGCAACACGGAAAACAGGTGTTCGCGGATGCCCTCGATCAACACGCCATCGACCAGGGCCTGGGCCGGCGCGCCGGTCAGGTTGATCTGCACGCCGCTGGCATGTTCGACCACATCGACGTCGAACGTCGAATAGCGGCGCAGTAATTCGCGCCCGTCGTCAACGTCGCTGCCGCTCGCCAAGACAGCCAGGCAACAACTGCGAAACAGCGGATAGAGGCCGCTGTGCCCACGGTCGAGGAGGCGCGCGACCTCTGCCCGCGACAGCACGCTCCAGTGCCCACTCGAGGCAATCTCGGCGTCGCTGGTCGGATGGTTCATTTCGGCTTGGTGACGAGTTGGGTTCAAGGCTTGGGTGTGCGCATGGCCGATAAACTCAAGCTGTGCTTCCACAACTCGCGGCCATCGGTGGCGACAGAACGGATCACCAGTGTCCGATTGGTGCGCGGACCGCTGAAATCCATGGTGCAGAAATTGCGTTCGCCGACCAGCGTTCCAGGGACTTGTCCGGGTGTCGCCGGCGTTTTTGAAATGTCGCGAGGACCCGCCGTCAAGGGCGAGCAGGTCAGTTCATGCAGCGTGTAGCTGCCCGAGCGCGGCCACTGCAGCATTTCGGTATGGTGACGATCGCCCGACAGGAACATCACGCCGTTCACCTTGTTGGCGGTCAACCAGTCGATGAAGCCCTGACGCTCTTCGGTGAAATTGCTCCAGCTTTCATAGGGACTTTGCGCGTCGAGCATCTGGCTGCCACTGGTGACGATCTTGAAGTTGGCGGTCGAATTGAGCAGGGCGTTCTTCAGCCAGCGCATTTGCGCGGCGCCGAACATGGCCTTGACGCCGCTTTTGTCCATGTCGGCGTCGCGGTACCAGCGACCGTCGACCAGGAAGAAATCCGCGTCGCCCTGGCGCACGACGGTGAAAACTCCTTTGAGGTCGGCCAGGCCAAAACTGGGGTTGGGCCAGTAGGTCTTGAACAGTTCGAGCGCCGTGTCCTTGAAAGTGAAACTCGCATTGGAATCGTTCGGACCGAAGTCGTGATCGTCCCATATCGCGGCGTGGCTGCCGGTGCGCAGCAGTGCTTGCAATGGCGGGTGTTGCCGGCCGTGGGCATAGCGCGCCGCCATGCCCCAGGGACTGTCGAAATCCGCCTCGCGCAAATAAACGTTATCCCCCAGCCAGACCGTCAAATCCGGGCGTGCCGCCGCCATTCGGGCAAAGATTTCATCGCCGCCGCCATAGGGCTTGCCCGGCCTGTCATATTCGGGTTGATTGACGTAGGCGCAGGAGCCGGTGACGACGCGAAAATCGGGAGGATCGGTGCGCCACTGCCACAGCGCCTGGGTGGCGAAGTTGAGCACCGGGGAAGCGGCTTTGCCGTTGACCAGGACCCGGTAGGCGTAGCGGGTTCCCGGTTTCAAGCGGTTTAGCGTCACGGTCACGGCGTTTTGTCGGCTGCTTTGCAGCGTCAATGCGTCTGAGCGAAGCCTGGCCTTTGGCGCCGACTCAGGCCGTGATGCGGGCCAGTACTCGACCCGGGCCGACCCTGGTTTGGCGGTCTGGAACCAGATTCGGGCCGAGCGCATGGCGGTAACCCCAACCATGGGGCCCGCGGCCACTTCCGCAGCATACGCTGCTGGGATATTCACTTGGAGAATCAACAGCAAAGAAATAAAAAGGCGGCAGGTCATGACAGTCTGGCTTTGCTCGTGAATGGGCCGTTTGCTGAAACCCGGGTGATGTGACTCATTGAAATATTCGTGGAAGCATAAAAGCTGGTGCCAAATTCTAACCGGTATGTAACAATATGTAAGCACAATACTACCTCCACCTACCTCCACAACCTAGTTTTTCCGCCTTGGTCATTGATAGCCTTGGCGGAGAACTTTCATCCAGGGAGTTTACCCATGCGTTCTCCGATGACTTCGACGGCATCCAAGCTGGCAGCGCTCGCTGCTGCACTGATTGTTTTAACCGCGCCCGCCATGGCGCAAAACACCAGCTCGGCGATTTCGGGGCGCATTACCGGCAGCGAGGGCAAACCGCTGGCGGGCGCCGTCGTGACGGTAGTCCATAACGAATCCGGCTCGGTCAACAAGCTGGTTACCGACGCCGAAGGTCGCTATGGCGCGCGCGGACTGCGCGTCGGCGGCCCCTACACGATTACCATCAGCAAGGACGGCAAAGTCGAGAAGCGCGAAGACGTGTTTCTGCCGCTCGCGGAGACCTTGAATCTGGATGCCAGCCTCGGTGCGGAGGCGCTGCAGAAAGTGGTGGTGACCGGCGCCGCCAACATCAAGATCTTCAACAACGCGGCGATGGGCACCGGCACCAGCATCGGTCACGCGGAACTCGAGAGCTTTGCCTCGATCCAGCGCAACCTGCAGGACTACGCCCGCATGGATCCACGCCTGTCGCAAACCGACAAGGAGCGCGGGGAAATTTCCGCGGCGGGACAGAACTCGCGCTTCAACTCGATCACCATCGACGGCGTCACCACCAGCGACACCTTCGGCCTGGAAGCCAACAATCTGCCGACCGCCAAGCAGCCGATTTCCATCGACGCCATCGACTCGGTCCAGGTCAACGTGGCGAACTACGACGTGACGCAGAAAGGCTACACCGGCGCCAATATCAACGCCGTGACCAAGTCCGGCACCAACGAGTTCAAGGGCAGCGCCTACTACGTCTTTCGCAACGACTCGGGCGTCGGCGACCGCTACAACCGGGCGAACGACAGTTACTTTCCCTTCCTGCCTTTCAAGGAAACCACCACCGGCGCTACCCTGGGCGGACCGATCGTCCAGGACAAGCTGTTCTTCTTCGTCAACTACGAGGAACTCAAGAGCGGCCGTGCCCAACCCGAGTTCGGCCCGGTGGGCAGCAGCCTGACCAATGTGGCGATCTCGCAAGGCGCGATCGACGCCCTCAAAACCCTGGCCAAGAACCAGTACAAGTTTGACATCGGCGATTCCATCGGCCCGTCCCAGCTGCTGGTGAAGGACGCGCTGGCCAAGGTCGACTGGAACATCAGCGACCAGCATCGCGCCAGCCTGCGCCTGGCCCGCACCGAGCAAAACGAGACCAACTTCGGCT
>CAYHXK010000248.1:0-4524 GCA_964360125.1 uncultured Sterolibacterium sp. | reverse complement strand
GGCCCCATTCGAGACCAAGCGCGTCGTCAGCCAGTGCTTGAGGGTATCGGCAAGCGCCAGCAAATCGATCGGCTTGGATAAATAATCGTCCATGCCCGCCGCTAGCGCTCGTTCGCGGTCCAGCTGCATGGCACCCGCCGTCAAGGCAATGATGGGGATGTCGCGGTCGAGCACACGGGAATTGGCGGCGCGGATCGCCCGCGTGGCGTCGTAGCCGTCCATTTCCGGCATCTGGCAGTCCATCAGCACCAGGTCATAATGGATCGTTTCGAGCGCCCGGATGGCCTCCCTGCCATCGCCGACCCCATCGACCCGATGTCCGAGCTTGGTCAGCATATGCATCGCCACTTTCTGGTTGGTCGCATTGTCCTCGACCACCAAGATGTGTCCGCGCACCGATTGTTCGGCCAGGGTGTGACGCGAGATCATGACGCCATCGCCGGCGGCTTGCTTCGTCTGCCCGAGCACCATGGCGAGGCAGTGCTGGAGTTGGGCGTTCTTGATCGGCTTGGTAAGGTAGGCCGAGAATCCATTGGCAGCCGCCAGCGCCGCGTCTCCACGCTGTGTGATCGAAGTCAGCATGATCAAGGGCAATGCCGCCAGCGCCGCATCGGTCTTGATGGCTCGACCGAGCGCGATGCCGTCCATGTCCGGCATCTGCATGTCAATGATGCCGGCGTCAACCGTACGGCCTGTCGCCGCTTCGGCCGCCAGCAGCGTTAGGGCCGCCTTACCGCTGTCCGCCAGCAGTGGCACGCAATCCCAGTGCTGGAGCATGACTTCTAGAAGGCGGCGATTGGTGGCGTTGTCGTCGACAACCAGCATGCGCCTTCCTTCCAAGCGTACCTGCGGCAAGAGGGCCGCCACAGTGCGCTGGCAGGGCAGTTCAATGACGAACCAGAAGGTTGAGCCCTCGCCCATCACACTGCTGATGCCGATTTCGCCTCCCATGAGTTCGACCAGGCGCTTGCTGATCGACAGCCCAAGGCCGGTACCGCCGTACTTGCGGGTGGTGGACGCATCAACCTGGGTGAAAGCGCTGAAGAGAGTGTAGACCTTGTCGACCGGAATGCCGATGCCGGTGTCGCGCACTTCGAAGCGCAGGCGCACCTTGTCCGCCATCTCCAAGTCTACGCGAACTTGGATGGCCACTTCTCCAACCTGGGTGAATTTAATGGCGTTTCCAGCCAGGTTGATGAGGATCTGTCGCAGACGACCCGGATCGCCATGCAGCAGCGCAGGAATTTTCGGATCGGCCTGGCAGGTCAGTTCAAGATGCTTTTCGTGGGCGCGGAAAGCGAGCAGGTCCGCAACCTCTTCCAGCGTGCTGCGCAAGTCGAAATCGATGGCTTCGAGATCGAGCTTGCCGGCTTCGATCTTCGAAAAGTCGAGAATGTCGTTGATGAGCCCGAGCAGTGCGTCTGCGCTATTCCTGACCGTGTCGGCATATTCTCTCTGCTGGTCATTCAGTTCGGTATCCAGCAGCAGGCCGGTCATGCCAATCACGCCATTCATGGGTGTGCGGATTTCGTGCGACATGTTGGCGAGGAACTGGCTCTTCGAGATACTAGCTACCTCGGCGTCTCGCCGCGAGCGCTCCAGATTTTCGACCAGGCTTTCCTTTTCGAGTCCCAGGCGTATCGAAGCATCGAGCGTCTCATGCAGGTATCGTGCGCTCTCCAGTACCGCGGCCAAAAAAACCAGCGTCATCGCGCCAAATGCCCAATGCAGGATTGAAGTCGCCTGCAGCAATATGGCCGTGGACATCGGGACGACCACCAGCAATGCAAAGACTCGGAACGCTGCCGGCACCGGCGCAAGAATCGGCACAGCGCCTGCCACCATCCCAGACAATACCAGCCCTGTGAACAGAAGCGAGCTATCGGGCGCATTCCAAATGAACAGCACGGTACCCGCGCCCCATGCAGCGGCTGCCATCGCCGTGGCAAGGATATAGCGATGTCGCCATGCCGAAGAGGCTTGCGCATCCGGTCTCGTAGCCATGAACCGCCTAGCCAGAAGGTAGCGCCCAACGGCAATGGCAACGATGAAGAGCCACCAGATGAAAGCCATGCCTGGAGTAGCATGGAGTTTGGCATTTACAAACGCCAGCAACGAGCCGTTGATGATGTTGACCGACTGTGCAAGGCCCGCGTTGCGATACAGCAGGGCTGTTTTCAGTCGCTGGGCTTCCGCTTCGATAGCTGAAACCGGGTCGGCATTAGATGACATGCGCACAATTCTAGCAGCAGCCTATCAGTCGAAAGACAAATTCGGCTGGTGAGCTTCAAATGGTTGCGTAAGGTGAGCAGCCGATCTAAAAAATCCTTAGAACTGGCCGGCAATGAACGGTTCTGGCCGAGATCCGCTTCCCGATCAACCGGGTACTTTGCCGTTATCCGAAAATGCGCTGGTTCGGAATCCTTTTGCGTATTGGCTGGCCGGCAATGTCATAATCCCTACCTCTACCAGTAGGTGATTTTAATGTACCCGCGTCCGGCAGGCCGAACCGGCCGGCAACCATGTTCCCCGAATAGAGCAGCCACGTGTCACCCCCATCCAGTCCCGAATCTTCCGCTCTCGCCGAACTGCCGCTGGATCCCTTGCGCGAGCGCTCGCTGCTGCTGACGCTGGCCGGCATCCAGTTCTGCCATATTCTCGATTTCATGATCATGATGCCGCTCGGGCCGATCCTGATCACGGCGTTCGGCATAGGCACGCACGAATTCGGCCTGCTGGTTTCCGCCTACACCTTCACGGCGGGATTTTCGGGCTTGCTGGCGGCGATGTTCGTCGACCGCTTCGAGCGCAAGCGGCTGCTGCTCGCTATGTTCGCGCTGTTCGCCGTGGCGACGCTGGCCTGCGGCCTGGCGTTCGGATACTGGCCATTGCTGCTGGCGCGCTGCGCGGCGGGCGCCTTCGGCGGCGTGCTGGGCGCCATGATCCAGACCATGGTCGGCGACCTGATTCCTTTCGAGCGACGCGGCCGCGCCAGCGGCACCATCATGTCGGCGTTCTCGCTGTCGACCATCGCCGGCGTGCCGATCTCGCTGTACCTGGCCAATCATTTCGGCTGGCGCTTCCCGTTTATTTTCATTGCCGTGCTGTCCTGCGGCTTCTTCCTGCTCGGCTGGAAGAAACTGCCGTCGCTACGCGGGCACCTGCGTTCGGCGATCGTCACGGAATCGGAGCGGGTGCATCCCTTTTCTGCCATGTTGGATGTGCTGCGCGACGCCAATCATCTGCGTTCGCTGGCATTCATGGCGCTGGTCATCTTCTCCGGCTTCTCGGTGATTCCCTACATCACCATCTACGCGGTGGGCAATGTCGGCATCGCCCAGCAGGACATCTACATGATTTACCTGGCCGGCGGCGCGGCCACCTTTTTCACCTCGCGTCTGATCGGCCGCCTTGCCGATGCCCGCGGCAAGGTATTTACCTACCGGCTGATCGCGCTGTGCTCGATCCTCCCCCTGTTCGTCCAGACCCATCTGGGGCCGGTGCCGCTGTGGCTGATGGTCGCCTTCTCGACCCTGTTTTTTATTTTGGTGCCGGGCCGCATGGTGCCGGCCATGGCGATCGTGACATCGGCGGCGCAACCCAGGCTGCGCGGCACCTTTCTGGCGATGGTGGGGTCGGTGCAGCAGCTTGCCGCCGGCATGGCCACTTATCTCGGCGGCCTGATCATCGCCGTCGATGCCGGCGGCCAGATCGTGCGCTACGATTGGGTGGGGTATCTGGCGATAGGCACTACTTTCGCGGCGATCGGTTTCGTCGGCCTGATTCGCATGCATACCGGGCCCGCGGAAATCGTGGCGCTCAAGTGAGCATGGAGCGCATGGGATAGCGCTGGGTCTGCCGGGCGGATGATCGCCGGATCGGGTTTTACGTTACACTTCCACGCCTCGCCACCCCGCAAACCCGAGCAGTTCATGCGCCTCCTGCGCCTTTTCAAGATCGCCCGTGTCGCCAGCCGCTACGGCCTCGACCAGATGGTTCTGGAGCACGAGCCCGGCTCGGCCAGAACCCGCCGGCTGATGCGCCTTGCCGCCGCGTTGCAATTTTGGCGCGGCTTTGGCAACCAATTGCAGGTGCCGCGCGCGGTGCGGTTGCGTCAAGCACTGGAAGCCCTGGGGCCGATCTTCGTCAAGTTCGGGCAGGTGTTATCGACGCGCCGCGACTTGTTGCCGCAGGACATCGCCGACGAACTCGCCAAGCTGCAGGACCAGGTGCCGCCTTTCCCCTCGGAGCTGGCCTACGCGGAACTGGAAAGAGTCTACGGCAAGCCGGTCGACCAGGTGTTCGCCAGTTTCGAGCGCGAGCCGGTGGCCTCCGCCTCGGTCGCCCAGGTGCATTTCGCCACCTTGCGGGCGGAAGACGGCGGTCATGAAGTGGCGGTGAAGATCCTGCGGCCCGGCATCGCACCCATCATCGGCCATGACATCGGCTTGCTGCGGGTGGCCGCCGGGCTGCTGGAGAAGCTCTGGCCGGACGGCAAGCGCCTCAAGCCGCGCGAAGTGGTGG
>CAYHXK010000247.1:0-4529 GCA_964360125.1 uncultured Sterolibacterium sp. | reverse complement strand
ACTGGAGATACGCGGCGCGGCGCGGGGGGTAACGGTTTATGACGACTTTGCCCATCATCCGACAGCGATCGCGGCAACCATAGAGGGCTTGCGCGGACAAGTGAAGGAAAAGCGCATCCTCGCGGTACTGGAACCTCGTTCCAACACCATGAAACTCGGCAGTATGAAAGCACTGTTGCCCGCCAGCCTGGAGGGCGCCGATTTGGTGTTTTGTTATGCACGCAACCTGGGCTGGGACGCCACCGAAGTGCTTGCGCCAATCCGCGGCAAGTCCCGGATTTTCGAGGACATGAACGCATTGGTTGCGGCGATTACCGCGGAGACGCGGCCGGAAGATCAAATATTGGTGATGAGCAATGGGAGTTTTGGCGGAATTCATGAGTTGCTGCTGCAGGCATTGGCGAGTTGAAGGACTTGTCGAATAATTGTGCTTAATGCCCGAATTTGTTTTTCCGGAGGGTAAAAGTGTTGATCATCGAGCCGAGCTGTGATAAATTCCTGCAGCCTCAATTTTTGAGGCTTAAAAAATAATAACAAGCGTTGAAAATACGCGAAGATGTATCGCATGTATGTTCAGGTAAAGGACATTTGGGGTGTTTTGGACATGCCGGCGCAGTGTAAGTGACCACCGGTTGCCGCGATTTACTGGCACCGGCAGATGAATTTGCGCAGCGTCTCGGGAAGTGCCTTCCCCGTGATACTACTGATCGAAAGAAAAAATCGGCGCCAGCTGCGACGAGGGGAATGATTTGGAAATGCATATCGAAACGAGGTTAATCAACATGACCAAGCAAGCGCGGTGGGCTAGAATCCCTCGACTGGCGGGGCTTTTCGTTCTGGCGGCTCTATCGGGGTTGGCGCAAGCCGAGTACAAACTGAACTTCCAGGAGCCGGCGACGCAGTTGGCACGGGAAGTATATGACATGCACATCTGGATGATGTGGGTGTGCACTGTAATATTCGTCGCCGTTTTCGGCGTAATGTTCTACTCGGTATTCAAGCATCGGAAATCGCTAGGCGGCACGCCGGCAACTTTCCATGAGAGCACGAAAGTCGAGATTTTATGGACGGTGATCCCGTTTATCATCCTGATCATAATGGTGTGGCCTGTCACAATAGCCCTGCTGAACATGAGAGACACTTCAAACCCCGATATAACCATCAAGGCGACCGGTTATCAGTGGAAATGGGGCTACGATTACCTAAAAGGCGAGGGTGAAGGGATCAAGTTCATCAGCGTTTCGACGACACCGCAGGACCAGATCCGTAACAAGGCGCCCAAGGGCGAGCATTATCTGCGGGAGGTGGACAATGCGCTGGTCGTCCCGGTGAATAAGAAGGTTCGCATCCTGACGACGGCTAACGACGTAATCCATGCCTGGTATGTGCCGGCACTGGCGGTCAAGCAGGATGCGGTGCCTGGCTTCATTCGGGACGCCTGGTTTCGCGCCGACAAGGAAGGCGTGTATCGCGGCCAATGCGCCGAATTGTGCGGTAAGGACCATGCTTTCATGCCTATAGTCGTGGAAGTGGTGTCGCAGGAAAAATATGTGGCCTGGGTGGATGCGCAGAAGAAGAAAATGGCTGCCGCGGCCGACGATCCGAATAAGGTATGGACCTTGCCGGAACTCACCAAGCGCGGCGAAGCCGTATATGCACAGAATTGTGCGGCTTGCCACCAACCCAACGGCCAAGGACTCCCCCCTGCATTCCCGGCATTGGATGGCTCGAAGATTGCTGTCGGACCCAAGGGCGAGCACATCAAGATGGTGGTCAGCGGCAAGTCCGGAACGGCGATGGCGGCATTCGGAGGCCAGCTGTCCGATGCCGACCTGGCGGCAGTGGTTACCTACGAGCGTAACGCGTGGGGCAATAAAACCGGGGAAGCTGTGCAGCCTTCCGAAATCAAGGCTGCGCGCTGATCGCGCCCATGCATGATCGGCACGATCAGCGCGACCGGCAGGTTAATCGAATACAGGAGAGCAGAATGGAAGCTACGGCAAACGGGCACGCAGAGTCGCATGGCCAGGGCGGGCACCACCCGACCGGCATCATGCGCTGGCTGACTACCACCAATCACAAGGATATCGGCACGCTGTACCTGTGGTTCAGTTTCGCCATGTTTATCGTCGGCGGCATGATGGCGATGAGCATTCGCGCGGAGTTGTTCCAGCCTGGCTTGCAAATATTGGAACCGGAGCGGTTCAATCAATTAACCACGCTGCATGGCCTGATCATGGTGTTCGGCGCGATCATGCCGGCGTTCGTTGGTTTCGCCAACTGGATGATCCCCCTGCAGATCGGCGCTGCCGACATGGCGTTCGGCCGCCTAAACAACTTGAGTTTCTGGCTGCTGCCGCCCGCCAGCATGTTGCTGGTCGCTTCACTCTTCGTTCCTGGCGGCGCCCCAGCCGCTGGCTGGACGCTCTATCCGCCGCTCTCGGTGCAGCTGGGGATGGGCATGGACCTGGCGATTTTTGCGGTGCATATCCTTGGCATTTCTTCGATCCTGGGCTCGATCAATATCATTACCACCATCCTCAACCTGCGTGCGCCGGGAATGACCATGATGAAGTTGCCCATGTTCGCCTGGACCTGGTTGATTACCGCCTACCTGATCATTGCCGTGATGCCGGTTTTCGCCGGTTCAGTGACCATGCTGCTGACCGACCGGCATTTCGGTACTAGCTTCTTTAGTGCTGCCGGTGGTGGTGACCCGGTTCTGTTTCAGCACATCTTCTGGTTCTTCGGCCATCCTGAAGTTTATATCGTCATATTGCCGGGATTCGGGGTGATTTCCCAGGTGGTATCGACATTCTCGCGCAAGCGGCTGTTCGGTTATGCATCGATGGTGTATGCCACGGCTTCGATCGCCATCCTGTCGTTCTTTGTCTGGGGCCACCACATGTATACGGTCGGCATGCCGGTCGCCGGGCAGCTTTACTTCATGTATGCCACCATGCTGATCGCCATTCCGACCGGGGTGAAAGTGTTCAACTGGGTCGCCACCATGTGGCGCGGGCATCTGACATTCGAAACCCCCATGCTGTTTGCTCTGGGCTTCATCTTCCTGTTCACCATGGGCGGTTTTTCCGGCCTGGTGTTGGCGATGACGCCGGTCGATGTGCAAATGCAGGACACCTACTACGTGGTGGCGCATTTTCATTACACCATGGTGGCGGGTGCATTGTTTTCGGCGTATGCCGGCGCCTATTACTGGTTGCCGAAATGGACCGGCCACATGTACAACGAGACACTGGGTAAGATTCATTTCTGGCTTACCCTGATTTTCTTCAACATGACCTTCTTTGTCCAGCACTTCCTGGGTTTGGCGGGCATGCCGCGGCGGATTCCCGACTACGCGCTGCAGTTCGCCGAGTTCAACAAGATCTCGTCGATCGGGGCATTCGGCCTGGGACTATCGCAACTGATTTTCCTTTACGTCGTCATCACCTGCATCAAGGGTGGGCCGAAGGCTTCCGCCAAGCCCTGGGATGGCGCCGAGGGGCTGGAGTGGGATGTGCCTTCCCCGGCGCCGTACCATACTTGGGAAACTCAACCTCACGTCAAATGACCTCCAGTTCAGGAGAAATGCAGGTCATGCCGCATAACCCCCCAAACCGCAGTAATTTGCGCACGGGCTTGATCCTCGGTTCGGTGGCCTTGGCGCTGTTTGTCGGGGTTATCGTGCGTTATTGGTTGGTTGGAAGATGAGCTTGGCTACGCCCATCGGCAACCGCAGGATCGTTATCAAGCTCGCCTTGTTGTCGGTACTGATGTTCGGTTTCGGTTATGCCCTGGTTCCGTTCTACACGGTGTTCTGCAATCTGACCGGGCTGAACCAGGTCAACTTGACTGGAGCTCCCGAGAATACACAGGTGGATATGGGCCGTCTGGTGAGCATCGAGTTCGATGCGAACGTACATGGAATGTCGTCGTGGCAGTTTCGTCCCCTGCAATCGCACCTGTCGGTGCATCCGGGCGAGCTTGCCCAGGCCGAGTTCGAAGTGGTGAACACGAAAAGTGAAGCAGTGACCGGACAGGCCATTCCAAGCTATGGCCCGCGTGACGCAGGCGGGTATTTCAAGAAGCTCAGCTGCTTCTGTTTCGAGAAACAGACCCTAGCAGCTGGCGAACGTCGTCGCATGCCGGTTGTATTTGTGGTGGACTCCGCCTTGCCCAAGGATATCGGAACGATAACGCTGTCCTATACATTCTTCGAAGTCGAAGGTAACAAACGCTCGGAGGGACAGGCCGTACCGACCGGATCATGAGCGAGCCTCCGATTGAAAGGCGCGCCGGTTTTTGGGAGGCGGCAAAGTCGATCTTCTGGGCATTTTTTGGGGTCCGCCGCCGACATCATGGCGAACTGGATGCGTTGAGATTGACGCCGCTGCAGATCGTGGTGGCAGGCATTCTGGGTGGCGTGGTATTCGTGCTGGTAATTGTGCTTGTGGTCAAAACCATCGTGATGAGCCACGGCGCCGCAAATTGAGAGGAGAAATTAATGACGCATCAAGAACCCTATT
>CAYHXK010000246.1:0-4534 GCA_964360125.1 uncultured Sterolibacterium sp. | reverse complement strand
AAAAATACTTTCACATGAGGGGAGAGCAGCGAATTGGCCGACTGCTCGAGGACCACGCCGAGCCGGCTGGAAGACAGGCGCACCAGCGATCCGGTCGGATAGATGCCGATGCATTTGACGAAGGTGCGGAAGATTTTCTGATCGAAGTGCCCGGTCCAGTCAGTCATCTTCTGGATGGAATCGGCTGGATCCCAGCCCTGCTTGTAGGGGCGATTGGAAGTGATGGCGTCATACACGTCGCAGACCGCTCCCATTTTGGCGAAAAGACTGATATCCGCATCCTTCAGGCGATCGGGATAGCCGCTGCCGTCGATTTTCTCGTGGTGATGGAGACAGACATCGAGGGGGATCTCAGCAACCGCCTTGCCTTCCACGAGCACCCGGTGACCTTCCACCGGATGGCCCTTGACGATGGTGAACTCCTCGTCGGTCAGCTTGCCCGGCTTGTTGAGGATTTCCATCGGCATGAAGGCCTTGCCGACGTCATGGAGCAGCCCGGCCAACCCGGCCAACCTGATCTCGTCATCCTTGAGTTTCAGCTGCCGGGCCACCGAGACCATCAGGGCGCACACCGCCACCGAGTGCATGTAGGTATAGTCGTCCGCGGTCTTGAGGCGGGCCAGGCTGATCAGTGCGCCGGGGTTCCTGTAGACCGAAGACGAAATTTCCTCGACCAGCTCATTGGCGGCTTCGGCGCTGACGGCGTTGCCCATGCGCACTTCCTCGAACATCGACTTCACGGCTTTGGTGGCCATGGCGCAGGTCTTGGCAGCCTGCTGGACTTCCTCGGAAAAGGATATCTGCTTGGGCGGCTGATTGCGGATCGCCGTATCGATCCGGACTTGTTCGACCGCTTCTTCGGCGGTTTTTATAATTTCTTCACTGGCGACATCGAGCCCCTTGGACGTATCGATCCAAACCTCCTTAATGCTTTTTTCTTCCGTCAAGCGAAGAACGTCCTTGGGATTTTTAAGCAGAAAACTGGAGCGCCAGAACGGGTGGTTCAACCACGGCGCGCACACCTCCTTGATATACATGCCCTGGCGGAGTTGATCGATGCCGATTTTTTTAAGCATGACGATGCTGCTGCCGATGCCTGCATGGGCAGCCAGTCAATTTCCGATACTCAGCTGCCGATCGTCCCTGCCGGGGCAGCAAGCCGCTCACGCTTGCCCTGATCCAGGGCATGGTTGTCAGATGCACCAGGTTCCTTTCCTGAAAAATATCGGCCATGCGAATTCGGCCGCCATTCCCGGAACATTTTAACAACGAAAGGTCAAGGTAAAAAGTCACAAACAGGAATATATAGTCAAATCCACCTGTAGGGCAGGGTGATGCGACGAGATTTCTGCCAGGTTTAGGGCATCAGGCAGGAGGGGTGAACCCCATAATTCGCTAGGTGGTCGCGGTCCAGAGCTCTTGAAGGTTTTTGATGCCCCATTTGGCGGCATCTTCCTTGCCTACAATTTTTTCCGGACAGCCGGGGCGCGACAAGTCCACCACTTCCGGTTTAATGTAGATCTGCGACTTGGTGGAAAAAAACACTTTAACTTGCGGCGTGAGCAAGGATTTTGTGGATTGTTCGAGTACAACGCCAAGACGGCCGGAGGACAAGCGGATCAGAGTGCCGCTCGGGTAGATGCCGATACACTTTACAAATGCCTGAAAAATTCTCTTGTCGAAGTGTCCGCCGCTCCATTCCGTCATCTTCTTGATGGCATCGGCCGGATCCCAGCCTTTTTTGTATGGGCGGTCGGAGGTAACGGCGTCATACACGTCGCAAACCGCCCCCATTTTGGCGTGGAGACTGATAGCCGCATCCTTCAGGCGATCGGGGTAACCGCCGCCATCGATTTTCTCGTGGTGATGGAGGACGACATCGAGGGGAATTGCGCCCACTGCCTGGCCTTCCACGAGGATCCGGTGACCTTCCACCGGGTGGCCCTTGATGATGGTGAATTCCGCGTCGGTCAGCTTGCCCGGCTTGTTGAGGACATCCATCGGCATCATCGCCTTGCCGATATCATGGAGCAAGCCCGCCATGCCGGCTTCCCGGAGTTCCACCTCATCGATATTCAACTGCCGGGCCAACGCGACCATCAGTGCGCACACGGCCACCGAGTGCATATAGGTGTAGTCATCAACAGTCTTGAGTCGGGCCAGGCTGATCAATGCGCCGGGATTCCTGAGTACGGAAGTGGAAATTTCTTCGACTAATTCATTGGCCGCCTCGGTATTCACAGCCTGGCCCATGCGCACTTCCCCGAACATGGACTTGACTGCCTTGGTCGCCTTGGCGCAAGTTCTGGCGGCCTGCTGTACTTCCTCGGCAAAAGAAATCGGCTTGGGTATTTCGTAGCGAATAACCGTCTTGTCCGGGACCTTTGCGAGCGTTGCCGCGACTTCTTCCTGTTTCTCCCCGGGATTGACATCCAGCCCCTTGGAGGAGTCGATCAACAATTCCCGGATGCCGCTTTCATGGAGTCGGCGCAGGTCCTCGGGATCGGTGAGAATAAACTTGGTGCGCCAGAACGGGTGGTCCATCCATGGACCGCACAGCTCATGGATGTGCATGCCCAAACGAACCTGATCGGTACTGATTTTTTTTAGCATGATGAAATTTCGGGCGTGCTACACTCGAACGCCACTTGGGGCATTCCTAATGCCTAGGTTCCCACCCAATTTTCTTGTTCCCCGGTCCTGCATGAATTCCATCCAGTTATTACACGCCCTGATTCTGGGTATTGTCGAAGGACTCACCGAGTTTCTACCCGTATCGAGTACCGGCCATCTGATCCTGGTGGGTGATCTGCTCCAGTTTAACGACGAAAAGGGCAAGGTATTCGAGATCGTCATACAGCTAGGCGCCATTCTAGCCGTAGCCTGGGAGTATCGCTTAAAAATCGGCCGAGTCGTCATGGGGCTGCGGCGCGAACGCGAAGCCCGGCGTTTTGTTATCAACCTCGCCATAGCCTTCATGCCGCTGGCGGTGCTGGGGCTGTTGTTCCACAAGACCATCAAGGCGACCCTGTTTCAGCCACTGCCGGTGGCACTGGCTTTCATCCTCGGCGGATTGTTCATCCTGTGGGCCGAGCGGCGCCAGCACCGCATCCGCATTGAGACGGTCGACCAACTGAACGCCATCGATGCCCTCAAGCTCGGACTGGCACAAGCCTTTGCGCTGATTCCCGGCACCTCGCGTTCCGGTGCAACCATCATCGGAGGACTGTTCTTCGGGCTCTCGCGCAAGGCGGCGACGGAATTCTCGTTCTTTCTCGCCATTCCGACACTGACGGTGGCCACTTTGTATCAGCTCTACCAGGAACGCGCTTTATTGTCTGTCGATGATCTCGGCATGTTCGGGGTCGGATTCGTGTCCGCCTTTGTCTCAGCCTTCATTTGTGTGCGATGGCTGCTGAGTTACATCAGCCATCACGACTTCGTGCCATTCGCCTGGTATCGCATTGCCTTCGGCCTGGTGGTGCTGGCCACCTGGCAGTGGGGGCTGGTGGACTGGAGCAATCCATGATCCTAAAAACGGCGCTTCACCGCAAAGGACGCAGAGGACGCAAAGGAATTCAAATGCTGATGCAACATAGTCGATTCACCAAACAGGTTAGGCGCAACAATTCACCAATTCCTTGTTTTCCTTTGCGTCCTCTGCGTCCTTTGCGGTTCAATAGCTTTTTCTAGGATGATCCTCTACCTTCACGGTTTCCGCAGCGGTCCTGACTCGCACAAGGCGCAACTGCTCAAGGCGCGCATGACGGAGCTTGGCTTGCGCTTCGTCTGCCCCCAGCTTTCGGTCGAACCGCGCGACGCCATCGCTCTCTGCGAGGAACATATTGCCGCCAGCGAAACGCCGGTGACCTTGGTCGGCTCTTCGCTCGGCGGGTATTACGCTACTTGTCTGGCGGAGCGGCACGGACTGAAGGCGGTGCTGGTAAACCCGGTAGTACAAGCGCATCTTGCTTTGCACGCGCAGGTTGGACCGCAGACCAATTTATTCAGCGGCGAGACTTTCGAATTTACCCACGTACACATCGCAGCCTTGCACGCGCTGGAAGTATCCCGAGTATCACAGCCTGAGCGCTACTGGCTGCTGGTCGAGCGCGGCGACGAACTGCTCGACTACCGCCAGGCTGTCGCTAAATACGCCGGCGCACGCCAGACAGTGCTGGCAGGCGGCGATCACAGCTTCACCCGCTGGAGCGATTACCTAGACGAGATCATCCGTTATGCCGGCGAGATCGGGCGGCAGGCAATATGAGCGAATTTGATCCGCATCGCGCCAAACGGCTTGAACGCGAGGGCTATAATCTGATCGGCGGCCGCTATCGGCATGGCGCGCCGATGCGTCAGGCGCTGCTGGAAGCATTATTGGCGCAAGCAGTTCTGCAGCCCGGGATGCGCGTGCTCGATCTTGCCAGCGGCCCGGGACTGTTGGCGGAGAGGGCAGTCGACCGGATCGGCGGGCAAGGACTAGTAGTCAGTCATCGGAGAATTGATGGAAAAACCCATAGGTGCTCTGTTG
>CAYHXK010000245.1:0-4563 GCA_964360125.1 uncultured Sterolibacterium sp. | reverse complement strand
GCCACCAGCAGCAAGGCGCGCCCAGCGGCCTGCGCCCGCAGCGCCGCAAAGGCGGCGCGGCGCTTGATCAGCAGCCAGATCGCCGGCGGCGTCAGCAGATACAGCAGCGTCGCCGCGTAGAGCAATGGCGTTGTCAGCGACCAGCCGGCATCGCCGTGGCGATTGACGAAGTTGAACAGGTAGTTGGGCCAGCAATGGGCGGCATTCCACCACCCCATCAGCGCCAGCGCCGGCAATACGGCGGCATAACACAGCAGCAGACCCGTCCACTTGCGCCGGCTGGGGTAAGCCAGCGCATGCAGCAGGTAGGCGAAGCCGAGCAGCGCGGCGAAGTATTTTGAAAGCACCGCGCCGGCCAGCAGCACGCCGGCCAGCAGATAGAAACGCCGGTCGTCGTCGCGGGCGGCGCGCAGAAAAGCCAGCGCCGAGAAAAACGAGAAATAGATCAGCGGCGTGTCGGTGGTGATAAAGACATTCCAGACACTCACCGGCGCCAGCAGCACCAGGCTGGCGGCGCCCCAGGCCACCGCCGGACCCTGGCTGCGCATGGCACGCGCGGTACCCAGTGCCAGCACGCCCGGCAGCAGCAGCGCCGGCAGGCGCAGCCACCAGGCGCTATCGGACAACGTCAGCAAAGCCGCCAACCACCAGCCTATCATTGGCGGATGGTCGTAGAAACCCCAGTCGGGAAGCTTGCCCCACCAGATGAAATAGGCCTCGTCGCCGGTGATGGGCATCGCCGCCGCCAGCCAGAAACGGAACAGCAAGGTCCCCGCCAGCAGGGCCATGAATAGCTTGCGCGTCACAGTGTCGCGCTCCGCACTGCCAGCCGCCTGTCGGGCCGCAGTCCGCACCAAATGATGAGCAGCGCGGAAAACCCGTCGGGCATCGGCGCTGGCTCGCTTACTTCTCGGCCAGCGTCAGGCGACGACGGCGCACCGCGTCGGCGAGTATATCCAGCACCTTCACGCTGTCATCCCAGCCGATGCAGGCGTCGGTAATGCTCATGCCGAATTCGAGCGGTTTGCCGGGCAGCAGATCCTGACGTCCCGGTTTCAGATGCGACTCGACCATGACGCCGAAGATGCGGTCATCGCCGGCGGCGATCTGTTCGCCGACCTCGCGCGCCACCTCGACTTGACGCTGATACTTCTTGCCGCAGTTGGCATGGGAAAAATCGATCATCACGCGGGCGGCAAGGCCGGACGCGGCGAGATCCTTGCAAGCCACTTCGACGCTGGCGGCATCGTAGTTGGGTTGCTTGCCGCCGCGCAAAATGACGTGGCAGTCCTCGTTGCCGTTGGTGGAAACGATGGCCGAATGGCCGGCCTTGGTCACCGAGAGGAAATGGTGGGGGCTGGCGGCGGCGCGAATCGCGTCGACCGCGATGCGAATATTGCCGTCGGTGCCGTTCTTGAAACCGACCGGGCAAGACAAACCCGAAGCCAGTTCCCGATGCACCTGCGACTCGGTGGTGCGCGCGCCGATGGCGCCCCAGCTGATCAGGTCGGCGGTGTATTGCGGGGTAATCGCGTCGAGAAACTCCGTGGCGCAGGGCAAGCCCATTTCGTTGATCTCGTACAGCAGTCGGCGCGCCAGACGCAAACCCTCGTTGATCTTGAAGCTGCCGTCGAGGCGGGGGTCGTTGATGAGTCCTTTCCAGCCGACCGTGGTGCGCGGCTTCTCGAAATACACCCGCATCAGGATCAACAGGTCGGCGGCATAAAAATCGCTTACGCCCTGCAACAGGCGCGCATATTCGAGCGCCGCATCGTGGTCGTGGATCGAGCAGGGTCCCATCACCACCAGCAAGCGGGCGTCGGCGCCGTGCAGGATGCGGTGGATGGCGTTGCGTGCGGAATAAGTCGTCGTCGCCGCCGCCTCGGTGGCCGGGTATTCGCGCAGAATGTGCGCGGGCGGCGTCAACTCCTTGATCTCTTTGATGCGGACGTCATCTACTATCGGTTTCATCGGGGCTAATACGCCAGGCGATGGCGCGTCAAGACTAACGGAAAGGTCGGAATTCTACCGCAAAGCCGGATCATCCCCCGCCCTGTGCCGCGGGTGCGGGTCAGTTTTGGCCTTGCGCCAAGCACTCTCGCATTCAAGCAGCTTGCCGCAACCACGGGTGTCATAACCCGGCTGCTCCGCCACGGCTCGGCGCCAGTCAACACCGCTCAGACACTCCAGCAGCGCCCGTATGCCCGGCCGAGGCAGCTTGTCCCGCCGCGTCGCCAAATAGTAGTCCTCGCGCACCCAGGGAATGAAGTCCAGGCCGAAGCGCCGTGCCGCAGCCTCGACACCCAGGCCGGCATCGGCAGCGCCGCTGGCAATGGTTGCCGCGACGGCGGCATGGGTGAACTCCTCGATGTGGTAACCGGGGATGTCCTGCGCCTGCAGTTTGTCTTGCGCCAGCAAGAGATCGAGCAACAGGCGGGTGCCCGAGCCGGCCTGGCGATTGACGTAACGTACTCCAGGGCGTTGCAGATCGCGCAGGGCGCCTAGTTTCAGCGGATTTCCGGCGGCCAGCATCAGCCCCTGGGAGCGCCGCGCAAAACCAATCAGCACATGGGCGAGCGGATCGAGATGCGCTCGATAGGCTTGCCATACGGATGTCCCCAGCGCCCCTTGCGGACAATGGAATCCGGCGAGATCGCAGCGTCCGGCGGCCAAGGACGCGAGGCTCTCGCTACTGCCGAACACGTGCATTTCCAGCTCGACGCCCCGCCCGCGCAAGGTTGCCGGCAAGTTCGCCAGCATCGGGTCGTGGCTGGCGTGCATGATCAAGTGCGCCAGGGTCGGAGCCGGGGCCATGAACGAGGCCAACTCCTGCCGCACTTCCTCGGCCGCAGCCTCCAGTTGCACGGCAAAGCGGCTTTTCAGCCGCGCATCCAGATGCACCAGGCGCAGTCCCAGCGGCGCCAGGGTCGAGCCTCTGCCGCGCACCATATCGACCAGCGGCTGATGCAGACGCTCTTCCCAAAGACGCACCACGCCCCAGGCGTGCCGATAGGAAAAGCCGCAGTCGCGTGCCGCCTGCGCCACCGATCCCGTCTCGGCGATGCCGGCAAGCAGGGCCAACAGGGTTCCCTCCTCGTTGCGGCGAGTGGTTCCTGGAACCGTCCAGTGCCAGGTCAAGTTGGGCAATAATGCAAATTCATTCATATTTCATGGCCACCTTTATCAGGCTATATTTCGCCACTACGCCTATTTTAAGCCGGTTTTTTGGATTTTATTATGCTGATTACTACATATCTACCGAGTCATTTAAAGGGAGTGGCACATGGATTTCAGCATCCGCAACTGCTCCAAGGTGCGCTTCAACGCAAGGGTTTCCGCTGAGCCGCTGGCGCGGCAGGCTAGCCATCGACTGAAGGCCTGAACGACTTGTTCGAATTTTCCACCAGCATCGACGCCGCACTTGGACTCGTCGCGGCGGGCGACCCGCGCTTGCTGGGCATCGTCGGACTCAGCCTAAAAGTCAGTCTGACTGCGGTGTTGCTGGCCGCCCTCTGCGCCTTGCCATTCGGCGCAGCGCTGGCAGTAGGCAACTTTCCCGGCCGGCATGCCTTGGTGGTGGCGGTCAATGGCTTCATGGGGCTGCCGGCCGTGGTCATCGGCCTGGTCGTGTACCTGCTGTTGTCGCGGGCCGGTCCGCTCGGCGCGCTCGGCATCCTGTTCACCCCGACGGCGATGGCGATTGCCCAAGCCATATTGGTGGCGCCGCTGATCGCGGCGATGACGCGCCAGATCGTCGAAGACGCCTGGCGCGAATACCGGGAATTGCTGGGTTCGCTCGACGCAACGACCTGGCAGGCTGCCGCGACCCTGCTGTGGGATACCCGTCATTCGCTGTTCACCGTGTTGCTGGCGGGTTTTGGCCGCGCCATCGCCGAGGTCGGGGCGGTGATGATCGTCGGCGGCAACATCGATGGCGTCACCCGGGTGATGACCACCGCCATCGCGCTCGAAACCAGTAAAGGCGACCTGCCGCTGGCCTTGGCGCTGGGACTGATCCTGATCGTGCTGGTGCTGACGATCAACGCCCTGGCTTTCGTCACGCGCGAATGGGCGCAGCGGAAATTCGGCTGATGGTGATGGCGACGATCTTCCCGCTGGTGCTGGAAAATATCGGCTTCTCTCCCAACGGCACGCCGGTGCTGCGGGATGTCTCGCTGACCGTCGAGCTCGGCGGGCGCACGCTGATTCTCGGCGCCAATGGCGCCGGCAAGAGCGTACTGATGCGCCTGATGCATGGCCTGCTGCAACCCACCGCCGGGCGAATTGCCTGGGCGGGCGGGCTTCCCACTGCGCAAGCCCAGGCACTGGTATTCCAGCGACCGGTCATGCTGCGCCGCTCGACCCTGGCGAATGTGGCCTACGGTTTGAAACTCGCCGGCGTGCCGCATGCCGAGCGGCAACGGCGCGCCGAAACGGCGCTGGATCGCGTCGGACTGCTGCATCTGGCGCTGCGCCCGGCCCGCGTGCTGTCCGGCGGCGAACAACAGCGCGTAGCCCTGGCGCGCGCCTGGGCGCTGCAGCCGCAGATCCTGTTTCTCGACG
>CAYHXK010000244.1:0-4566 GCA_964360125.1 uncultured Sterolibacterium sp. | reverse complement strand
AAATGCTGGCCGGTATCGGCCCCTGTCTGGTCGGCGTGGAAGCCTGCTCCGGCGCGCACCACTGGGCGCGCGAACTGGGCAAGCTGGGGCACACCGTGAAGATCATGGCGCCGCGCTTCGTAGCACCCTACCGCAAGAGCGGCAAGAACGACGGCAACGACGCCGAAGCCATCCGCGACTTGGATGGTCGAATACTGGCCTACGCCCCGAAGGAAGTCCCCCGGTGGGATGACCGACGAGCGTAGTGCGAGGAGAGATGATGCGATGAAGGTTCAAACCGACGCGGGCGACCCTGTTTAGCTCAATGGCCGAGGTCGAGGCCGACTAACGAATGAGGGGCCCGCGCGGCGAATTGTCATCATGGCCGGCGCCAGTCAAGGCACATCCGGAAACCGTATGTAGAACTGCACGTTTGTTCCCAGTCGGTCATCGCAAAACGCACTGCGCAGCAAAGAAACCAGGAGGCAAAAGCGAAGATCGCCATGCGAATAACAAAGGCGCCTACTTCCAGTTGAGATCGAGTTTGCGATGAGAAGCTGCGCAGTCTCGCAAGTACAGGTTGATGAGGCTCTGGTATGGAATGCCAACGTCCTCGGAGATCGCCTTGAAGTACGTGATGGACTCTTCGTCGAGTCGAATGGTGATTTGTTTCTTGAGTTGTGCTGCGTATGGGTTTTTCCTCGCAGAGGAGAAGTCGTATTCTTTGCGCATGTGGCACCTCTATGGATAAGACGTGGATTCCTTGGCAGTTGCCTTCCGAGCGGAGATGATACGAATGACATTACTCTCGCTCCGATAGCAGTGGCAGACAAGCAGCAGTCGAAGTAGGCTACTCAGGCCAAGAAGAACAAAGCGATCTTCGTCTTCGGAACGATCGGGATCGTCGATCAGCTTGGCACGTTCATCCACGAAGACAGATTTGGCTTCTTCGAAACTCACGCCGTGCTTCTTCGCATTCGCGGCGGCTTTTCGATCATCCCACTCGAAGCGAAGTGTGCTCATGTGCACAGTATAACTACAATGTAGTTCTACTGCAAGGACAGTGCCCCCGTACTACTGAAGAGTCCCAAGTGGAGTTGAGGCGCCTGCGCGGCTTCTCGACTTAAGGTTATGCGGCGCGCTCAAGCGGAACCTCCCAGCCGGGAAATACAAGTACGGCTGGATGGCACCTGAGGGCACGGGCAAAAACCTTTGCGCGCTCGACACCCAAGTTCACTCGACCGTTCTCAATGGCGGAGATGGTGGCTTGCGGAATACCCGTGAGTTCGGACAGTTGGCTTTGGCTCAGCTCTTGGAGTTCGCGCAGGATACGGACAGACTCTCCCACCGAGACCTCAACTCGCTTTTTCGCAGGACGAAACTCTTTCATTTCATGGCCTCCTGTAATCGTGGGCGGTGACATGTACAACTTGAATCTGCAACACGTCGGCAGCAACTCGGTAAATCACCCGCCACTGAAGCCCGAGCCTAGAGGAACGATGGCCCTTCCACTCACCAGACAAAGTTTCATCGTGAAATCCCTTGACGGCTCGTAAACCTTGCGGCCCGGAAAGCCTGGCAATGTCCTTCCATTTCTCGTATCGCTTCAGTATCTCGATAGGGACGGAACCCGAGAGTTGTTTGTCGACGCGGCGATGTTCATCGATTTGCCACATGCCTCATTATGTATATACCACGAATGGTATGTCAAGTGCGGCGATAGATTAGTGACGCATAACGAAGCTGTAGAAAAAGTCTGTTCATAGGCGCATTCTCCAGCTTCAAAGTCTGACATAACCGGCGCAAGCGGCTTTATCGCTTGCGTCCGGGTTGATGGATGGGTTGGACGATTTGCCGCTATGCGCGCCGTTCTTTGCGTCCAAGACCTTCTGCGATGAATGTTAGAACAAGGGCATTTAGTGACACGCCCTCTGCCTTTGCTCGTGTAGCCAATCGGGCATGGACTGTCTTTGGAACGCGAGCGACAAACTTTCCGGATGCGACGCCACCGCTATTCGGGGCGGGAATTGGTAGCTCCTTGGCCTTGAGTGCGGCGATCGTGGACTTCAAAGCGTCCTTCCCGTTCGCGAGCGCTTCCTCGACTGTTTCGCCATCAGAGAGGCACTCCGAGAAATCAGGGTACGAGATTAGAAAGCCACCACCTTCCTCGGCCGACAGTGGGCGGATCTCAAACGGATAGTCAATTCTCTTTCCCATGGTTCATGCTCCTTCAACGAGTTCCAGGAACTTCTTGACGTAGATCGGCTTGATAGGACGCCGGGCCGGAACGGGGAGCGTCTTGCCATCAGGGCGCACAAAGACGCAGTGACTCGTTCCAACGTGCCGCCAGTCGATTCCGTTCTGGCGCGCTACTGTTTAAAGCTGCGCAAGCTGCCAATCGAGAGGATTGCTGCGCATGGCCTGAAGCAGTTTTGCGGCGGTGTTCATGTTGCAGATGATACTGCGGGCAACATCACTGCGCAAGTAGCGTAATTGCAAGAAACGGCGCCATCTTCACGCGCTACGGGAATGGCGTGTCACGTACTTACGAAGCACACCATCCATTCGCGATTGCCAACCGTCACCGGTGGACTTGAAGTAGGCAACGACCTCTGGGCTGTAACGCACCGACACGAGCAGCTTCTTGTTTTCGGATTTCGGTCGACCACGCAGAACTCGGATTGGAACCATGGCCTTCAGTTGCTTTGGCGTGAGTGGCTGTGCGTCAGGATCACTTCTGGCTGCCGCAGTAATGGCTTTGTCCTCTTCCGCGGTAGGCATGAGGACAGTCAGACGCTTAGCGATTTTCGACATAGTGTTTCACCTCGCGACGATTGGCGCGGCGCAGGCTGATGACCCTTCGCACTTCGCCACGGTCTACAAACGCCACGTAGTACAGGATTTCGGTTTCCGGAGCGAGCGCGATCATCCGCGTCTCTCTGTACTCGAACCGTTCATCAACCCACACCAGCGCGGCTTCCCAGTCGAGGTCGCTTGCCATGGACAGGGACACGCCGTGCTTCGTTTGGTTTGCCGCGTCCTTGGCCGGATCGAACTCGATTCTCATGCTTTACTGTAGCTACTATAAATTGGCTTGTCAAACGAACCGCGCGGCGACCTCCTATGGGGCCGAGTGGAGGTCACCGGCGCTGCGCGGCTTTATCGCGCAGCGTCCGGTGGGCCGCCGGGTTCAAGTAAGCCGCTACGCGGCAGTCTGTTTCACGCACTGTAATCCTCTCTGTGCCACCGGTAAATTCTGCCTTCGTTGACATGACCTGATCGTATCCATTCTGCTCCTCAAACCGTCGCGTCGCGGCGGAATTGCATCATTTATCGAGGAGCACCACATGAACATGGACTGGTATCAGAAATCAATGAATGCCCACGCCCTGAATGGGAAAGCCGACCGTACCCAGCAAGCCTACAGCCGGGCGCTGCGCATGCTCTGCGAATTCCATGGCAAGGAACCCAAGGACATCAGCGAAGCCGAACTGGAGGCGTACTTCCTGCACCGGCGCAACGTCGATCACTGGTCGCCCAACACGCTGCGCATCTGTTACTGCGGCATCCGCTTCTACTTCGTCAAGATTCTGCAGCGGGACTGGACGCTGTTCAAGATCCTGCGCGCCAAGAACGAGTCCCGCCTGCCCTCGGTGTTGAGCCAGGAAGAAGTCCGCAACGTGCTGGCCGGCGTGCATACGCCGCACAACCGGGCCTTCCTCGGCACCGTCTATGCCTGCGGCTTGCGGCTGCAGGAGGCCCTTCACCTGGAGATTTCGGACATCGACAGCGACCGTATGATGCTGCACGTGCATCGCGGCAAAGGCGCCAAGGACCGCCTGGTGCCGCTGCCGCCAGCCACGCTGGTCACCTTGCGCCTGCACTGGAGCCGACATCGCCATCCGCGGCTGTTGTTTCCGGCCTTGGGGCGCAGCGGTTGTGCGGCGTCCAGCGCCACGACCCCGATGGCCACCAGCAGCGTGCAGGGTGCGATGAGGGCGGCCGTCGAGGCCGCCATGATCGTCAAGCGCGACGTGTAGGTTCACTCGCTTCGCCATAGCTATGCCACTCACCTACTCGAAGCCGGGGTCAATCTGCGCGTCATCCAGCAGTATCTGGGGCACTCGTGCCTGGAGACGACCATGGTCTATCTGCATCTGACCACCAAAGGGCAGGAAGATGCGGTCTCGCGCATCAATACGCTGATGGCGGGGCTGTGATGGGCGCCCTTCAGGAGATCTTCCGCCGTTCCGGTGCGGCGTACCGGGCCGCGTTCGGCGAGGCGCTGCCGGCCTCTCATGCACGGGTAATTGACGCGATCAGCGACTGCCGCAGCGCGGCGGCCGGGGCGGTGCTGTACCAATGCGAGGACTGCGCCGAACCGCATGTCGCCGCGCGCTGCTGCGGTAATCGCCATTGTCCGGTCTGCCAGCAGGGGAAAGCCGGGCAGTGGCTGTCTCGCCAGTTGGAACGGCAGGTGCCGGCGCCGTACTTCATGCTGACGTTCACCGTGCCGGCACCGCTGCGCGCGTTTCTGCGTAGCCATCCGCGTGAAGGCTATGGCGCGCTGTTCGCGGCCTCGGCCGG
>CAYHXK010000243.1:0-4568 GCA_964360125.1 uncultured Sterolibacterium sp. | reverse complement strand
GAATTCATCGGCGCAACGCCCCTGGTCGCGCACAAGGCCGCCTTCGACAAAAAGTTTTTGCACGCCGAGTTACGTAGGATCGAGCTTGCGCCGCGGGCGGACATGCTTTGCTCGATGCGGGTGGCGCGGCGCGTTTATCCGCAGGCGGCCAATCACCGCCTCGAAACGCTGGTAGATCATGCGCGCATCGGCAAGACCGGCGCCTATCACCGCGCCCTGGCCGATGCAGAGATGACCGCGGGCTTATGGCTGGAAATGCAGGCGGAGCTGGGGCGCTTATTCGGCCTGGAGAGCGTTCCCCTGGCTCTGCTGCGCAAAATCCAAAGCGCGCCGTGTCATGGATTGCGCGGTTGCGTCGAGGCTTACCGCCGCTCTGGCGGAGCATCCGAGGCTAAGGCGGCAGCAAGCGTTCCCTGACCGTCGCTGCGTCCATGCCGCCGATACGGATGCGCTTGGCGCGCGCACTCGATCCGCCGACGAGTTCAACACGGCTTTTCGCCACTTCCAGCCGTTCCGCCAAGAATTCAACCAGGCATGCGTTGGCCTTGCCGTCCACCGGCGGCGCGGCGAGGCGAATCTTCAGGGCGTCGCCATGCACGCCGGCGACCTCGGTGTTTCGGGCGCCGGGCTGGATGTGCAGGCTCAGCACCACACCGGTGGCGTCGCTAAACAACCAGGCCTGGCTCATCCGATGACGAAGGGGTGGAGCATCCGCTGCAGCGATGCCAGCATGGTGAGCAGGATTTGCAGCGCCAGCAGCAGCACCACCGGCGACAGATCGACCCCGCCCACCAGCGGAATCACGCGCTGCACCGGTCGCAGGAATGGCCGCGCCACGGTATTGATGACGGGCGCCAGCGGCGCATGGGGATTGATCCAGGAGAGCAGCGCACTGACAATGACCACGCCCATCAGCAGATAAATCCCCACGCGCAATACCGAGATCACCGCCAGCAGAGCCACCCCGCCAAAAGCCGATGGCAGGATGGCGGCGCCGCTCAGGGCGAACACCAGTCCATGGAACAGCGCCTGCGTCAGCCAGGCCAGCAGCAAGCTCGGCAAGTCGATTCCGAATGCGCTGGGAACAAATCGCCGCGCCGGCTTGACCGCCCAGTCCGTCACGGCAACGACGAACGTCCCCAACGGATTCCTGAACGACGCCCGCGTCCATTGCATGATGCAGCGGGCGAGCAGGGCCAGGGTAAAAAAACCGCAGAGCCAGTCGAGAATTTGATACAACAGTTGGGCCAGCATAGCTCAATCCTTCCCCATCTCGTCTCCGAGTTCGCGGCCGCGTTTTGCGGCGGCCTGGGCGCCGCGCATAATCGCCGCGGCGATGCCGTCGCTCTCGAAGGAGTTCAGCGCCGCATCGGTAGTTCCTCCTTTTGAAGTCACGCGATGGCGCAACTCCGAAAACGACTCCTGGCTTTGTTCGGCCATCCGCGCCGCGCCGACGAAGGTCTCGATCGCCAGCTTGCGCGCTACCGCCTCGCCGAAGCCGAGCGCCTGCGCCGACTGTTGCAGCGCCTCGATGAAATAGAAAACATACGCCGGGCCGCTGCCGGAGATCGCCGTCACCGCGTCCATTTGTGCTTCATCGTCGATCCACAAGGTATGGCCGACGGCTTTCAATATCTTCTCCGCGGTATCGCGTCCTTCGTGGTCGACCGCCGGGTCGGCATACAGGCCGGAGATGCCGGCGCCGATCAATGCCGGCATATTCGGCATGCTGCGCACCAGCTTGCGGTAGCCGCCCAGCCAGCGCGAAATGTCCGCCAGTCGCAGGCCGGCGGCGATGCTGACGACCAGTTGCTGTTTCAGCATTCCCTTGAACTTGCCCGCCAGCGGGGCCAGTGCTTCCCTGATCTGCTGCGGCTTGACCGCCAGCACCAGGATTTCGCAATTCAGGGAAGCCTCATCCATGCTGGCGCAACAGCGCACGCCAAACACCTCGGTGAGCTTCACCCGATTTTCCTCGAGCGGTTCGATCACCTGCATGGCGGCGGCCGAAAAACCCTGCTTGCGCATGCCGCCGATGAGAGCGGTGGCCATGTTGCCGCCACCGAGGAAGGTAATTTTCATAAGTTGTCTTCTTTCTTGGTGCGTGGACCGAAGATTGCCGTACCGATGCGAACCAGGGTTGAACCTTCGGCGATGGCGATTTCGAAATCATCGGACATGCCCATCGACAGCACATCCAGTTTCAACCCTTCGGCATTGAGTTGCAACAGCAGTTCGCGCAGCAAGGCGAAACGCCGGCGCAGCACCTCGGCCTGGCCGGTCGGTTCGGGCACCGCCATCAGGCCGCGCAGCCGCAGTCCGGGCAGTGCCGCCACGGCGTGCGCCAGCGCCGCCACCTGGTCGGGGGCGACCCCGCCCTTGCTGGCTTCGCCGCTGACATTCACCTGGATGCACACTTGCAGCGGCGGCAAGCCGGCCGGACGCTGGGAGGATAGCCGCTCGGCGATCCTCAGCCGGTCGAGGCTGTGCACCCAGTCGAAATGTCCGGCCACCTCGCGCGTCTTGTTGCTTTGCAGCGGGCCGATGAAATGCCACTCCAGGTCGAGGTCGTCCAGCGCGGTGATTTTCGCCACGCCTTCCTGCACATAGTTCTCGCCGAAGGCGCGCTGGCCGGCGGCGAAGGCGGCGCGCACGCTGGCCGCCGGCCAGGCCTTGGAAACCGCCAGCAGGCGCGCCGCGCCGGCATCGCGCCCGGCCGACTGGGCGGCGGCGCGAATGCGGCTTTTCACGGCTTGCAAGTTGGCTGAAATTGTTGTCATAATGCCCCGACAGTATACCGCGCCAAGCGCCCACCCCGCGTCAGGAAAACTCCGCCATGGATATCACCGAACTGCTCGCCTTCGTGGTCAAGAACAAAGCCTCCGACCTGCACCTGTCGGCCGGCCTGCCGCCGATGATCCGCGTCCATGGCGACATCCGCCGCATCAACCTGCCGGCGATGGAGCACAAGGACGTGCATGCGATGATTTACGACATCATGAACGACGGCCAGCGCAAGCACTACGAGGAGCACCTCGAGATCGACTTCTCCTTCGCCATTCCCGAGCTGGCGCGCTTCCGCGTGAATGCCTACGTCCAGCAGCGCGGCGCGGCGGCGGTACTGCGCACCATCCCCTCCAAGATCCTCACACTGGAACAACTCAACTGCCCGAAAATCTTCACCGAAATCGCCAAGACCCCGCGCGGCCTGGTGCTGGTGACCGGCCCGACCGGTTCGGGTAAATCGACCACGCTGGCGGCGATGGTCGATTACGTCAACGAAAACGATTACGGCCATATCCTGACCGTCGAGGACCCGATAGAGTTCGTCCATGAATAGAAGAAATGCCTGATCAACCAGCGCGAATTCGGCCCGCATACCCTGTCATTCGCCAATGCGCTGCGCTCGGCGTTGCGCGAAGACCCGGACGTGATCCTGGTCGGCGAAATGCGCGACCTGGAGACCATCCGCCTGGCGATGTCGGCCGCCGAAACCGGGCACCTGGTGTTCGGCACGCTGCACACCTCCTCGGCGGCCAAGACCGTCGACCGCATCATCGACGTTTTCCCCGGCGACGAAAAGGAAATGGTGCGGGCGATGCTGTCCGAATCGCTGCGCGCGGTGATCTCCCAGAATCTGCTGAAGACCAAGGATGGCTCCGGGCGCGTCGCCGCGCACGAGATCATGATCGGCACCCCGGCCATCCGCAACCTGATCCGCGAAGCCAAGATCGCCCAGATGTATTCGGCGATCCAGACCGGCCAGAGCATGGGCATGCAGACGCTGGACCAGAATCTGACCGAACTGGTGAAGCGGAATATCGTGTCCTCCGGCGAAGCCCGCTCCAAAGCCGCCAACAAGGACAATTTCGCGGCATGACGCAGTCGTGCCGCGCAATTGCGTCGCAGGCTAACATGCAGCGTAGCGGAATGTTAAGCGGCAAAGCCGCGGCCGCAGACACAACACTCAAATCGGCATAAAGGAATAGCCATGGAACGCGATGAGGGATTGAAGTTCATGTACCAGTTGCTGAGCATGATGCTCGGCAAGAAGGGTTCGGACCTGTTCATCACCGCCGGCTTCCCGCCGGCGATGAAAATCGACGGCAAGATGACGCCGGCCACCACCCAGGCCCTGACCGCGCAGCACACCCAGGAACTGGCGCGCGCCATCATGAACGACAAGCAGGCGGCGGAATTCGAGGCCACCAAGGAATGCAACTTCGCCATCAACCCTTCCGGCATCGGCCGCTTCCGCGTCAATGCCTTCGTCCAGCAAAGCCGCGTCGGCATCGTCCTGCGCACCATCACCACGGCGATTCCGAAAATGGACGACCTCAAGCTGCCGTCGGTGCTGAAGGATGTGGCGATGACCAAGCGCGGCCTGGTGCTGTTCGTCGGCGGCACCGGCTCGGGAAAGTCGACTTCCCTGGCGGCGATGATCGGTCACCGCAACGAAAACAGCTACGGGCACATCATCACCATCGAGGACCCGGTCGAATACGTACACGAACACATCAACTGCATCATCACCCAGCGCGAGGTCGGGGTAGACACCGAATCCTGGG
>CAYHXK010000242.1:0-4578 GCA_964360125.1 uncultured Sterolibacterium sp. | reverse complement strand
GCCTTGGTCTGTTCGCCGGTGAGCAGTTTCATTACATCTTCGGCCTTGGCGTAATTCGGCTGAAAGGTCCTCATCTCGATAGGCTCGGAAACGCTTTGCGCCAGACGCGATTTGGATTGATGTTCGTCACGGATGGCTATTTCCTCTTGCGGGGCTATCCAGATCACGTTGCCGGTCTTGCGCATCCCCAGTCCCTTGGCCTGGAGAATGATGTCGAGCGCCTGATCCCACGGCACGTCCTTGAGGCGCAGGGTCACATTGCCGGTCACCGTATCGCTGGTAATAATGTTGAAATTGGTGAAGTCGGCAATCACCTGCAATACCGCGCGCACGTCGATATTCTGGAAATTCAGCGAGAGTTTCTCGCCCTGCGCCCCGCCTCCCGAACCCTGCAACAGTTTGTTGGGATTCTCGACGACGGGCCTCACCTCGACCACGAACTGGTTCTCGCTCTGATAGGCATTGTGTTCCCAGAGACCGTGCGGAGTAATGCGCATACGCACGTTATCGCTCTGCGGCTGGGTAACGATGCTGGTTACGGGGGTGGCAAAGTCGGTAACATCAAGACGCTGGTTAAACTTTTCTGGCAGGGTCGTCTTCCTGAAATCCACCACCAGATCCGCGCCCTGCTTGCGGATGTCTATACCCACATTGGGATCGGACAGCTCCACGGTAATCCGCGCCTCGCCGTGCTTGCCGCGACGGAAATTGATATCGCGCACACTCTGCGCCGCTACTTGCGGCTTGGCCTCGGCAAAATGCGACGCCATGGGTACCGCGCCCGACACCACCGCTTCTTTGGGCGCGAAACTGATATACATCGCCGTTCCCTCGAGGCGCGTCTCGTAAGTGGCCAGTTGGTTCAGGTTCAACACCAGGCGCGTACGATCGCCCACCTGCACGATATTGATACTGCGCAAATCCCCCTCATTCACCTGCTGCGCATTGCGCCCAAGGCCATTGCCCGTTCCGGGAAAATC
Source organism: uncultured Sterolibacterium sp. (assembly GCA_964360125.1). Lineage (GTDB taxonomy): Bacteria > Pseudomonadota > Gammaproteobacteria > Burkholderiales > Rhodocyclaceae > JACRAR01. The sequence goes on along the minus strand of CAYHXK010000242.1, from coordinate 3,598 downwards.
GAATGCGATGCGCGCCGGACTGGCGATGCTGAAACTGGCGGGTTGTACCGTCAGCGCCTGTTTCAGAGTCAGTTTGACGGTGGTAATGCCGCCCTGTTGACTCACTTGCATGGTTTCGATGCTGTTCTGCGGAACCGCTGCTGGCGTACCCTGCTGTGCCCAGGCGCCTGCGGCGAGGCAGCCGAACGCGACCACTCCGAGCATCGCCAATTGTCGCCGGATTTTTTCTAAAGGGCTCATTTCTTCGTCTCCTGTTCCTGCAACTGCAGCGTGCTGGTGCGTTCCTCCCAGTCGCCGGCGGGATCCTGCACCAACTCCTTGAGTTGCACTTCGGACTCGTTGATATGGACGATCATGCCGAAGTTTTGACCCATGTAATTTCCTATCTTGACAAGGTGTACCGCTTTATCCGCCATGATGACAGCATTCAGCATCTTGCCCTTCTGGATCAGGCCGACCATTTTCAGGGATTCCAGCGGGTAGGCCTCCAGCGGCTCCTTATAACGGTCGAAGTTGGGCTTGATGCCGCCGCCGCCCACCCTGGATTTTTTTTCCGCCTCGATCTTGTTGGGATTGAAAGGATCCTTCAGTTCTCCGGTTTCGTAGGCCACGATGGGAAAGGATTTGATCTCCGGCAGCGGCGGTACCTTGCCTTTCATGTCCTGGGTGGATTCCTTCATCCACTGCCGCAAATCCTGATGCTCCTCGCTACTGCAGGCGCCGAGCAGCAGGCTGGCCAGAACCCCCAGGGTCGGCGCGATCCGGTTCATTTTTTGGCGCCCTTGGCTTGCGCGGCTTTTGCCTTCTTCTGCTGGGAAACCTCTTCCACGTCCAGGTAGCGGAATGTCTTTACCACCGTCGTCATGGCCAGTCCGCCATCCTTGCCCGCCGCGATATCGATGTCATTGAGCGTGACGATGCGCGAGAGTTTGGCTATGTCCCCGGTAAAGGCGCCGAGATCATGATAGTTGCCGAGCAATTTAATGGTAATCGGCAGTTCCGCATAAAAGTCCTTTGTCGATTCGTTGCCCGGCTTGAACAGGTCGAATTGCAAGCCGCGGCCGACACCGGCTTGGTTGATGTCGATCAGCAATGCCCCCATCTCCGCCTTGTTGGGCAATTGCCTGAGCAGGGTACCGAAAGAACGGTCGATCTCGACCAGCTGATTGCGGTATTCCTCGAGATTCACCGCCTGTCTCTTCTTGCCCAGCCACTCCTCCTTCAGCGTGGATTCTTGTTGGCTCTTGGCTTCCAGCTCATCCAACTGGGGGTTCCAGCCGAACCACCAGGCGCCGGCCAGCAACGCGATCAACAATCCCGAAAGGATTACGACACGCGGCATCAAGGGCCACAAGCCCGGATCCTTCGGATCGAGGGTCTTGAAATCCTCCATCAATGCCTGGACATCGAGTGCCGGCAGCTTGATTTTCGGCAGAGCGGGCGCCTTCATGCTTATTGAACCTTCGCCGGGGCAACAGTACCCTTACCCGACTTGCCGTCCTCGACGGTCTGTCGGGTAATGGAAACATTCATATTGAATTCATTCAGGCGGCGGTTACCCACATTTGCGGCCTTGATTTCTATCAGGTCGGGACGCTCCAGCAACGGCGACGCCTCAAGATTGCGCATCAGGATCGAGACGCGCGAATTGGATTGAGCATACCCGTTGATACTGATTTTATCCTGCGCCTGCCTGATGTTTTTCAGATAGACGCCTTCGGGAACCTGGCGCGCCAGTTCATTGAAGAAATGCACGGTCTCGGCCCGGTTTGCCTGCAATGACTCGATGATGCGTTTGCGCGACAACAGCGAATCGGTTTGCTCCTTGAGGCTTTTGATCTCTGCAATATCCTTATCGAGACTGGCAATTTGCCCCTTGAGAAAAGAGTTCGAATCCTCCTGAGCGCCTATGTAGCGGTTGATGACGCCAAATCCGATAAACCAGATCAGTCCCGCCACCAGGACGATCAATCCGGAGGTGGCGTAGAACTGCTGGCGCCGCGCCTTGCGCTTTTCCTCGCGATGGGGAAGCAGGTTGATGCGGATCATTGATCGAACCTCCGCAAAGCCAGGCCGCAGGCCACCATCAGCGATGGCGCATCGGCCAGCAAGTGCTTGGGGCGGATGCGCGAAGACGTCGCCATATCCACGAATGGATTGGCAATCAGCGTTTCCACCTGGGTGCGCGCCTTCACCGTTTCGTCGACACCGGCAATCACGGCACAGCCGCCTGCCAGAAGGATGTAGTCGACTTGACTGAACTGGGACGAGGTAAAGAAAAACTGCAGGGCGCGCGTCACTTCGAGCGCCAGATTGTCCATGAAAGGACGCAGCAGTTCGGTTTCAAAGTTCTCCGGCAGGCTGTTGTTGCGTTTTGCCGTTTCCGCCTCCTCGACGCTCATGCCATAGGTGCGCATGATGTCTTGGGTCAGCTGGTTGCCGCCGAAAGCCTGTTCGCGCGTATATATCGATTGGTCATTGCGCAGCACCGTCACATTCATCACATTGGCGCCGATATCGACCATGGCAATCAGACGATCCTTGCCGCCATCCGGCAAGCGCTTTTCTATCAACTCGAAAGCCGCTTGCGCCGCATAGGACTCGACATCCATGACGACCGGCTTCAACCCGGCGGCTTCCGCACAAGCGACGCGGTCTTCGACTTTTTCCTTGCGGGAGGCGGCAATCAACAACTCGACCTCATTTTGACCCGATGGCGCCGGACCGATCACCTGAAAGTCCAGATTCACTTCTTCCAGCGCGAAGGGAATGTATTGATTCGCTTCCGATTCAACCTGAAGCTCCAGTTCCTGCTCGCGCAAGCCGTCCGAGACGATGATTTTTTTGGTGATGACGGCTGCGGTCGGCAACGCCAAGGCGACATTCTTGGTTGTCGAACCCAGTCGTTTCCATGCGCGGCCCAGAGACTCGGAAACAAGTTCAAGATTGGCAATATTGCCATCCATCACGGCATCGCGCGGCAAGGGTTCGATCACATAGCGTTCAATGCAATAAACACCCTTACCGGCGTCCGACAATTCGACCATCTTGATCGAGGACGAAGCGATGTCCAGACCAATCAGCGGCCGCGCCTTTGGATTGAAGATGGACAGGTCAAGTTGCAAGAAAATATCCTTTTAAAATCTTATATATAGGCACTATACGGATAATTTACATTAAATGCTAGCAGCAACTATGGCACGTGTAAAGAATTTTCTTTTAATTGTGTGACTTATGTTACAACGGCAGGGCGTATCCGCTTCTTTAGTACCCCAGAAACAAGTTCGGGCACAAGGGGGTTTTCTTCAAGCTCGGCATATAATGGCCCGCTGATTCTTCACTGTCGAGTCCTTCCTTGCCCGCCGCCCTTCGCCGGTTACTTTATCCCGTTTTGCTGATTGTCGGCGCCGCGCTTGCAGTGACTGCACTGCTTGGCATCGCCACAATTCTTGCCTATCCGCATTTGCCCTCGCTGGAGGCGCTGACCGACTACCAGCCGAAAATCCCGCTCCGCGTTTTCACTGCCGATGGCTACTTGATCGGCGAATTCGGCGAGGAGCGCCGCGCGCTGGTAAGCATCGATGAAGTGCCGACAATC
>CAYHXK010000241.1:0-4579 GCA_964360125.1 uncultured Sterolibacterium sp. | reverse complement strand
AAATGCGCGGTCGTGCCGGTCCGACTTGAGGACGCTCGGATTCCTGCCGATCACCTCGTCCAGGGTATACCCTGTCTGCGCCGTAAAAGCGGGGTTGATGGCGATGATGACGTTGTCGGCATCGGTGACCATCATTGCCTCGCTGCTGTTGTCGTAGACCAGCGCCGCCAGCCGCATGGATTCCTCCGCCTTCCTGCGCTCGGAGATGTCGGCCGCGATCGCCAGGTAGCCGCTGGCCCGTCCCGAGAGGTCCCGCAGCGGCGCCAGGGTGGTGCTGATATCGATCGGCGCACCATCCTTCCTCTGGCGCCTCACCTCCGCCTGAACGATGCTCTCGCCATCGAGCACCCTGCGCCGCAGGCTGTCGGTTTCGCCTTGCTTGCCGGCCGGCACGGTCAGCAGCGGCTGTCCCACGATCTCCGCCGCGCTCCAGCCGAACATCCGCTCGGCCGCGGGATTCCAGGAGGTGACGATGCCTTCCAGGTCGCGGGTGTAAATCGCCAGCGGCGAACTCTGGATGATCATCTCCAGCCTCTGGTTGGCGTTCCTCAGATGGTCCAGCATGCGGTTGAACTCACCCGCCAGTTCGACCGTCTCCCGCGCGCCTACCAGCGCCGCGCGGCTGCCAGTGCGTCCTGCCCGGATCTCCCTGGCCGTCGCGACGAGGGCCAGGATCGGACCCGCGATGCGCCGCCCGTAGAGCAAGGCCAGGCTGACGATTCCCATAAGACCAAGCAGTCCCAGCAGGGAATTGCGGATTGCGCCCGCGAAAGTCTGGGCATAGATGGCATCGCTTGGCACACCGACCTGGACATGCCAGTCAACCAGTGCCACCGGCGCAGCCGCGAAGAACATGTTGACCGCATCCTCGCCGACGCCTTCCCATTCACTCCGCGGCCCTGCCGCTTGTCGACCGGGCTGGGGCGCTGTCTCGCGCTTTTTCCCCACCCAGCGCTGCAAGTCCCGGTTATGCCAGACGACGGTGCCATCCGCGGTAACGATTTCGACGGTGCTGTCCGAAGCCAGCAGGGTACTCAAAACTCCAGGCAAGTAGCCGGCCAGGTCGAGCGGCAGGGCGATCAGCCCTTTCAACTGTTCCTGGTCGTCATGGATCGGATACACCAGCACGGATACCCATTTGCCGGTAATCGGGCCGATCATCGGCTTGCCGGCAATAAACCGGTCTTCCCTGATGGCCCGGGCAAACCACTCCGTCCTGGCAATCGAGGTGATCCGCCTTGGTTGCGCCACCGCCGAGCAAATCACGTTGCCGGCTGTATCGATCACCCCGAGATTGGCAAAACCCGGATAGGAGTCCCACAAATCCGCCAATGCCGGATCGCAGCGGTGGATGTCAACCTGGCGCACCAGGGATCGCCGGGAGAATTTGCGCATGATATCGCGGCTGCTTTCCAGGGTGTGGTTCACATCGGAAGCAACCAGTTCCGCCAGTGTCCGCACTTGATACTGTGCCTGCCGGATCTCGTTTCGGGCATCGGCATAAATTCCGTATACCAGCAACGCAGCCAGCGGCAACACGGCCACCACCATCAGCGCCAGCAACTGGGTGCGGATCGAATAACGCGCCGCGAACGGACGATCGGTCGTCATGAGAAGGTTTTGTTCACCTCATATGGAGGCTTGTCGAACGGAAGTAATACCCGTCGTCGGGATTCCATTCGGCCCAGGCGCGTAATTCCGCATAACGCCCCAGGAATGATGTCTTCATGTCGCAAGCTGTCAAAAGCGCCCTCAGACAAGCACGATGGAAAGCTCGCCCAGGCCCGCGATCCCGCCGACCAAGGCGTCTCCCTTGTGTACCTTGCCGACGCCTGCGGGAGTGCCGGTGAAAATCAGGTCGCCCGGCGCCAAGGTGAAATACCCGGAGAGATTGGCGATGACCTCGGGCACCGACCAGATCAGCCTGGAAATATCGCTGTCCTGCTTGTCCTGGCCATTCACCTTGAGCCAGATGGCGCCGTGGTCGACAATCCCGGTCTCGCTGAGCGGATGAATCGGCCCGATCGGCGCCGACTGGTCGAAGGCCTTGCCGATCTCCCATGGCCGCCCCTTGTCGCGCATGGCGAATTGCAAATCGCGCCGGGTCATGTCGAGACCGACGGCATAACCGAAAATGTGCGCATTGGCCTGGTCGACCGGGATATTGCCGCCACCCTTGCCTATGGCCACTATCAGCTCGATCTCATGGTGTAGATTTTCCGTGAGGGACGGAAAGGCGACCTTGGCGACCGAATCCGGTGAGACCGGAACCACGGCATCGGCCGGTTTGCAAAAAAAGAAGGGTAGTTCTCGGGCATCAAAGCCCATTTCCTTGGCATGCTCGGCGTAATTCCGGCCGACGCAGTAAATGCGCCGAACCGGAAACAGATCAGTGCTCCCGGCAATCGGCACGGCGGCCTGTAGTAGGGGGAAAAGGTAGTTCAATCGAGACTCCTTACACTAGTGACAGCCGCAAACCGCTCGCCCAATGCATGGATATTCCGGCATGCGAGCGATCATATCAGACAGGCGGAGGTTTTTTCGGCAAGGATCGACCAACGGCGCTATCGGGTAGCACAAGAATGCATCCTTGCCATGGCATGAGGCACCGGCACGCACTGCAACCATTGACATCGCGATGCGCTGAGCTGGCTCGCGCAGATCCCGCCAGGGTATTCAGCCCAGCGCTTCGAGGAAACCGACGATGGCGCCGATCACCGCCTCCGGCTGGTCCTTGTGGGCGGAGTGGCGGCAGTCGGCAAGCTTCAGGACCTCCACGTCCGTGGAATTGACCGCCTGCGTACTGATCGCCTCGATCTGGGCCAGGGTGCCGTATTCGTCGTCCTCGCCCTGAATGGCGAGAATCGGGCAGCGGATCGCCGGCAGACAAGCCTCGATGTTCCAGGCGCGGAAATCCGGGTGCAGCCAGATGTCATTCCAGCCCCAGAAGGTTGTTGCGGCGTCCTGATGATAACGAGCCAATTTATCCAGCAGATCGGTGCTGCGAGCCGCCACCCTGGCTGCCTCGATGCTGCGTATGGAGATGTTCTCGACGAAGCAATGCGGCGCCATGAGGATCACGCCCGCCACGCGGTGACCGCAGCCGGCATGGATCAGCGCAATCGAGGCGCCGTCGCTGTGGCCGATCAGCACCGGATTTTCGATCTCCAGCGCCATCAGCAACTCGGGCAGCGCCTGCTGCGCTTCCAGGTGCATGTAGTCGGTCCGGTGCGGCGCGGCGAGTACGTCGGACTGGCCATAGCCGTAACGCGAATACACCAGGGTACGGCAGCCGGTGGCCTGCGCCACGCGCGCCGGGAAGTCGCGCCACATCGCCACGCTGCCGAGTCCCTCGTGCAGGAATACCAGCGTCGGACGGTTCAGCTGATGCGCCGGATGGATCTGGCATTCGAGCCGGTGGCCGGCGGCACGGATGAAAATGGTCTGACTCTGCATCGCGGGTTTCAGATTAACCGCTATATGCCAAGATATTTCTGCACGATCTCTTTCGACAGCCGCGCCGCCGCGTCGTCGAACACCACGCGGCCCTTGAGCATCACCACGCAGCGATCCACCAGTCCCAGCAGCGCGCCGTAATTCTTGTCCACGATCACGGTGGCAATGCCGGAACCGCGAATGCCGCGGACGATCCGCCAGATGTCGCGGGCAATCATTGGCGCGAGACCTTCGGTGGCTTCGTCGAGGATCAACAACTCCGGATTGGTCAGCAGTGCGCGGCCGATGGTGAGCATCTGCTGTTCGCCGCCGGAAAGCTGACCGCCGACGTGGCCGAGGCGCTCCGCCAGGCGCGGAAAGGTGTGCAGAATGCGCTCCAAAGTCCATTCGCGGCGGCCGTCCAGTCCGGTCCGGGCCGCCATGACGAGATTTTCCCTGACCGTGAGGTTGGAAAAAATCCCCCGGCCTTCCGGCACATACGCCACGCCCAGCCGCGCAATGCGGTGCGGCGCGGCCTGGGTGACATCCGCGCCGCGCAGCAGCACCTGGCCATGGCGCAGCCGCAGGTGTCCGAGCAGCGAACGGATCAAGGTCGTCTTGCCCATGCCGTTGCGCCCCATCAAGCCGATCGCCTCGCCCCGGCCGATGCGGAAATCCACGCCGTGCAGGATGTGGCTGGCGCCGTAGTAGGTGTGCAGGCCGGTGGCTTGCAGCAGCGGCTCAGCCGACGGGCCGCCCCGAGGCTGAGCAGCGTTGCCCTGCGAGCGCCGCGAGCCGCAGTCACCCCCTTCCACGGCGAGGCCACCCGGAGAGGTGGGAAGGGGGGCGGGGGGAAGGCGCTCCATATCAGCCATGAGGTGCTCCATGCCCCTCGCCCAGATAGGCCTGCTGCACCAGCGGACTGGCGCGCACCTCTGCCGGCGCGCCCGACTCGATCACTTCGCCGTTCACCATCACCGTCAGGCGCTGGGCGACGGCGAACACCGCATCCATGTCGTGCTCGATCAGCAGGATGGCGTGATCGGGCGTGAGCTGGCGGATCAGCTCGATGATGGTCTGCGATTCCTGCGCACCCATGCCGGCCAGCGGTTCGTCCAGCAGCAGGACGCGCGGCTGCGTCGCC
>CAYHXK010000240.1:0-4607 GCA_964360125.1 uncultured Sterolibacterium sp. | reverse complement strand
GCAAACACCAGTTTTAAACAGTTGTTTGAATGATAGACCGACAAGAACAAATGTCAAGTCTGTCTTGCCGGAGTGTGGCCGCAGGGGGGCGCGGGGCAGCGCATTGGTGGTGGAATAATTGCATGCTTATAATGGATTGATTCGAACTCGTGCCGATCCTGTCCTGTTCACGCCCTCAATGTACCTGAATTATTTCAACCTCTCCGAAGCGCCATTTTCCATTGCGCCGAATCCGCGTTATCTCTATTTGAGCCAGCGCCATCAGGAAGCGCTCGCGCATTTGCTCTATGGCGTGAATGGCGATGGCGGATTCGTATTGCTCACCGGTGAAATCGGCGCGGGCAAAACCACGGTATGCCGCTGCCTGCTCGGGCAGATTCCGGAATCCTGCGATGTGGCGTACATCTTCAATCCCAAGCTGTCGGTGGCGGAGCTGCTGTCGACCATCTGCGCCGAATTCGGCATTGCTTGCCCGCCCGACAATACCAGCATCAAGATATTCGTCGATTGCATCAACGCCTATCTGCTCGACGCCCATGCCAAGGGCCGGCATACGGTGTTGATCATCGACGAAGCGCAAAACCTTTCCGCCGAGGTGCTGGAACAGATGCGGCTGCTCACCAACCTGGAGACCGACCAGCGCAAGCTGTTGCAGATCATCCTGCTGGGCCAGCCGGAACTGGCGGAGATGCTGGATCGGCCGGAACTGCGCCAACTCGCGCAACGCATCGTGGCGCGCTATCACCTGGGACCGTTAAGCCAGGCGGAAGTCGCCGCCTATGTGCAACACCGTCTCGGCGTGTCCGGGGCGCAGCGGCAGATCTTCCCCGCGCCGCTGATGGGCCGCCTGTATCGCCTGAGCGGCGGCGTTCCGCGCATCATCAATGTGCTGTGCGATCGGGCATTGCTCGGCGCCTACACCCAGGGCAAGGAGAAGGTCGATGTTGCCACCCTGCAGCAGGCAGCCCGCGAAGTGCTCCATCAAGCACCGACAAAATGGCTCGGCCTACCGCGCTGGCTACTGGCGGGAGTGTTTCTGGCAGCCGCTGCCGCACTGGCGCTGACGGTGTTGCAACCGATCCTATGGGGCGGTCCCGCCGCGACGCTCCAGCAGGACTCTGCGCCACAAAAGGTTCTTGCGGCGCAACCGCAGGCCGCGCAGCCAAGTCCGGAGACAAAGCCGCCAGATGCCTCGACGGCCAAGTTGAGTTGGCCCGCGCATGAACCCCTGGAGCGTAGCAAAGAAATCGCATACTCCGCCCTGTTTCGCGCCTGGGGGGCGGAGTATGGCGGCGCCGACGCCTGCCGGCAGGCTAAAACTCTAGGGCTGGATTGTCGTTCCGGCCGCGGCGGACTGGAAGTACTGCGTCAATTCAACCGCCCCGTGGTCATGGCCCTCAGCGACGATCAGGGCCGGGAATTTTTTGCCACCATGACGGCGCTGGATGCAAACAGCGCCAGCTATAGCGTCGGCAGCCAGACCAGGATTGTGGCGCACAGCGACCTGGCGGCGCATTGGTCGGGCCGCTATACCGTACTGTTGCGTCTGCCTGCGGAAGCACACGAGCAGATTCGTGTGGGTAACAGCGGTCCGGCGGTGCAATGGCTGGGCAGCCAACTCGCCCTGGCGCAGGGGCGCGCGCCACCAGCGTCGGCCAAGGAGCAGGTGTTTGACGAGGCGCTGCTGCAGCAGGTGAAAAAGTTCCAGGTGGCGCAGGGATTGGTTCCGGACGGCGCCGTCGGACCTCAGACCCTGTTGCGCCTGAGCAGCGTGGCCGATCAAACGGGACCGAAGTTGTGGCGTGAGCCAAGAGGCAAATAAGCATGTCCTTCATCCTCGATGCACTCCGGAAGTCCGATCAGCAGCGGCAGCGCAGCGGCGCCCCGACCCTGATGACGGCCCAAGTTCCGCTGGCGCAGCCCAAGCCGTTCTTGTGGTGGTGGTACGGCATCCTTGCCGCAGTACTGATCGGCGCGGGCATCCTGATCGGCTGGATGCAGCAATGGCAGGCTGAGCCGGCGGTTTCCGCCATTCCGTCCGACGCCGGCAGACCGCTCCAATCGAGCGCACAAAAATTCACGCCCGCGCCACTTCCCGCCATGCCTGAAACCTCCGGCAAGCAGGATCTGCAGCAGCCACTGCGGGAACCGACGATGGTCACGCAAACGCCTCCATTGCCTGTCGTCGCGCCGCGGGACATGCCCCTCAAGCCGGCGACGCAAAGTCCGCAGTCTGTAGTAGTGGCTATCCGCCCGAGAGTGACAACCGCACCAGCCCCGGAGCAGCAGGCGGCTCCCGGTCCGGGCGAAGCTCCGTCAGCAGCTGCCGCGATAACATTGGCGGAATTACCGCCCGCGCTGCAGCAGGAAATCCCCAAACTGGCGATTCTGGCCCATTCCTATTCCAGCAGACCCAAGGAGCGTTTCGTCTTCATCAACGACCAGATGTGGCGGGAAGCGGAGTATCCCTGGCCCGGTCTCAAGCTGGAACAGATTACGCCCGAGGGCATGGTTTTCAGCTACAAGGGATACCGCTTCCGCCGCGGCACCAACCCGTAGCCTCAGGGTCGGTTGCTTAAAAGCGCACCTGCGCGCCTTCCCGCAACACAAGCCGGATATCAAGCGGGCGCCAGGCTTACCTCCACCAGGCAATCGTAGAAAGTCGGGCCGCCCCCCATGTCGGTGAGCGCCTGTGAGGTCACGGCATTGGCGTTCTCGCCGTCGCCGGACAGCTTGCGCCACCAGATCGACGGCGCCGCCACCACGCCGGTACGGATGCGCTCGGTGACCTCGGCCCAGGCATGGAAGGCGCCGCGATCGTTGCCGATCCTGAGTCTTTGCCCATCCTCGATGCCGCGCGGACGGGCGTCGTCCGGGTGGATCAGCAGGCGGGGACGGCCGCCTTCGGCCTGGAGAAAGCGCGGCAGGTTGGCGAAGCTGGAGTTGAGAAAATGGCGCGCCGGCGGCGAAATCATGGCCAGCGGAAAGCGCGCCGCCAGCGCCGGGTTGCTGCGCGGCGACTCATGCGGCGGCACGTAGGTGGGTAGCGGGTCGTGGCCCTGACGCTCCAGTGCCGCCGAGTAAAACTCGCACTTGCCCGAGGGCGTTTTGAAGCCGCCCTGCGCGAAGGGCGCATAGGGCCGCGGCAGATTCAGCCGGGCCCAGCCTTGGGCCGACAGCGCCGGCCAGGCCACGCTGCGCTGATCGGCGGCGGCGAAGGCTTGCGCGGCGATGCGGGCATCGTCGTCGGCGAAACACGGCTCGCTGTAGCCCATGCGCTGCGCCAGCAGGCGGAAGATTTCGCTGTTCGGTTTGGCCTCGCCGAGCGGCGCGATGGCCGCTTGATTGGCCAGCATGTAGAGGTGGCCGTAGGACTTGTGCACATCCAGGTGTTCCAACTGGGTGGTGGCCGGCAACAGGATATCGGCATAATCGGCGGTATCGGTCTGAAACTGTTCCAGCACCACGCAGAACAGGTCTTCGCGGCTGAATCCCCGGCGCACTTTTACCCCGTCGGGCGCAATCGCCACCGGATTGGAGTTGTACACGCAGATCGCGCGGAGCGGCGGCGCCGCTGCTTCCAGCAGGGCATCGGCGATGCTCGCCATGTTGATGAGGCGGCGGGGAAAGCGGTCGTGTTCGGGGTAGAGATCGGGGCGTTCCAGGGTTTGGCTATCCACCGGGAAGTTGCCGGAACTCGACAGCAGGATGCCGCCCCCTGGCTCGCGCCAGGCGCCCACCAGCGCCGGCAGGCAGGCGATGCTGCGCACCGCATTGCCGCCCCCGGCGCAACGCTGCAAGCCGTAATTGATGCGGATGGCGGCGGGGCGGATGCTGCCGTAATCGCGTGCCAAGGCAATGATGTCGGCGGCGGCCAGGCCGGTTTCGGCGGCGCCCCGCGCCGGCGTCCAGGCGGCGACGCGTTCGGCCAGGGCGTCGAAGCCCAGGGTGTGTTGATCGATATAGACGCGGTCGATCAGGTTCTCGGCGATCAGCACATGCATCATCGCCAGCGCCAGCGCAGCGTCGGTGCCGGGCATCGGCGCCAGATGGAGGTGGCATTTCTCCGCCGTCTCGCTGCGCAGCGGATCGATGCACACCAGCCGGGCGCCGCGCCGCTTGGCCTGCTGCAGGCGGCGCCACAGATGCAGGTTGGAAACCACCGGGTTGCCGCCCCAGACCAGGATCAGGCGGGCGTTCTCGAATTCCTCGACGTCCATGCCGACCATCGCGCCTAGCGTTGCCGTGTAGCCGGCGGTGCCGGCAGTGGAGCAGATGGTGCGCTCCAGCAAGGAGGCGCCGAGGCGGTGGAAAAAACGCCGGTCCATCGAACCGCCCTGCACATAGCCCATGGTGCCGGCATAGCTGTAGGGCAGGATGGCGCGCGGGTCGTCGGCGGCGATCTGCTGGAAGCGCGCGGCGACGGTGTCCAGCGCCTCGTCCCAGGAGATGCGCTCGAAGCGCCCCTCGCCTTTCTTGCCGACGCGCTTCTGCGGAGTCAGCAGGCGCTCCGGCGAGTAGGTGCGTTCCGGATAATGCGCCACCTTGGTGCACAGGCTGCCGGCGGTGCGCGGATGGTCTGGGTCGCCGCGCACCTTGACGGCGCG
>CAYHXK010000239.1:0-4642 GCA_964360125.1 uncultured Sterolibacterium sp. | reverse complement strand
ATCTGGCCTCCGGTGTGGCGCTATTGCTGGCCGTCACCGCGCCGTGGTTCATCGCCGTGTCGCTGGCGAATCCGGAATTCGCCCGCTTTTTCTTCATCCATGAGCACTTCGAACGCTTCCTCACCAAGGTCCATGGCCGTTACCAGCCGATCTGGTATTTCCTGCCGATCCTCCTGATCGGCATGCTGCCCTGGCTGGTCGCCCTGTTCGCCATGTTGCGACGCACGCTCCAGCGCGACCTCCACAGCCGCTTCCAGCCGCGCCGTTTCCTGCTGTTGTGGTGTCTGGTGGTATTCGGTTTCTTTTCAGTATCCGGCTCCAAACTCGCTTCCTACATCCTGCCGCTGTTCCCGGCGCTGGCGGCGCTGATCGGTGTCTACCTCGCCGAACTGTGCCAGCGCAATGCGCGCGCCTTGCGTTGGCATGCCTTGCCGGTGATCGCATTCGCCGCGCTCTGCCTGGTCGTCGCGCCACTCGCCGTGGATTGGAGCAGTCCCCAAGTGCCGCTGCAACTCTATGCCGATTACGTGCCCTGGCTGTACGGCGCCAGCGCGGCGCTGCTGGCCGGCGCGCTGACGGCCTTCGGCTTCGCCTGGTTTGCCCGATCGCTGGCGAGCGTGCTCAGCCTCGCCTGCGGCGGACTGCTGTTTGCCCAGTTGATCCTGCTCGGCCACGACAGCCTGGCGCCGGCCAACTCCGCCTACCGGATCGTCGAACGCATCCGCGACCAGGTCAAGCCCGACGTGCCCTTCTTCAGCGTCAATACCTACGACCAGACCCTGCCCTTCTATCTCAAGCGCACCGTGACCATGGTCGCCTACAAGGACGAACTCGGCTTCGGCATCGAACACGAGCCGCACAAGTTCATCCCCGACCTGGCCGGCTTCGAGCAAGCCTGGCGCGCCGCGCCGCAAGCCTGGGCGCTGATGGATGCGGCGACCTACCGGCAACTACTCGCGGCGGGACTGCCGATGCATCTGGCCGCACAGGACACCCGCAGGATAATAGTGAGGAAACCATGAACGCCATCAGCTTCAGCCTCGTCCTCACCGGCGTGCTGCTCAACGCCGCCGCCCAACTGCTGCTCAAGGCCGGCACCAATGCCGTCGGGCATTTCGAGTTCCATCTCGACAACCTCGTCCCGGTCAGCCTCAAGCTGGCGCTGGAACCGCACATCCTCGGCGGCATGGTTTGCTATGCGGTGAGCCTGGTGGTGTGGATCATGGCCCTGTCGCGGGTGCCGGTGAGCATCGCCTACCCGATGCTGTCGATCGGCTACGTCATCAACGCCTTCGTCGCCTGGCAGTGGTTCGGCGAAGCCCTCGCGGCGCAAAAGCTGCTCGGTATCGGTTTCATCGTGGTCGGGGTATTTCTGGTGGCACGCTCATGAGCGCTGACTTTCTCCCTTTCACCCGCCCCAGCATCGACGAGGAGACCATCGCTGCGGTGGCTGAGGTGCTGCGCTCGGGCTGGCTCACCACCGGGCCGAAAGCGAAGGAATTCGAGGCGCAGCTGTCCGACTACTGCGGCGGCCGCCCGGTGCGTGTCTGCAACTCCGGCACCGTCACAATGGAAATCGCGCTGCGCCTGGCAGGTATCGGTCCGGGTGGCCAGGTCATCACCACACCGCTGTCCTGGGCCGCCACTGCCGGCGTGGTGCTTGCCGTCGGCGCCCGGCCGGTGTTCGTGGACATCGACCCGATCACCCGCAACATCGATCTCGACCGCGTCGAAGCCGCCATCACCCCCGCCACCCGCGCCATCATCCCGGTCGACATTGCCGGCCTGCCGGTCGACCGCGACCGGATCTACGCCATCGCCGGCAAACATCACTTGCGCGTCATCGAGGACGCCGCCCAGGCTTTCGGCGCTTCCTGGCGGGGACGGAAGATCGGCGCCAGCGGCGACTTCGTCTCCTTCAGCTTTCACCCCAACAAGAACATCACCACCGGCGAAGGCGGCGCGCTGGTGCTGCCGGCGGACATCGATCCAGCTCTCTGCGAACGCCTGCGCCTGCAAGGCGTGCGGCGCTTCGGCGAAGACGGCATGGATGTCGAGGCGCCCGGCGGCAAGGCCAACCTGACCGACATCGCCGCCGCCAGCGGCCTCGGCCAGCTCAAGCATCTGGAGGAATTCACTGCCCGCAGGCGCGATCTGGCACGGCGCTATTTCAAGCTATTCGATCGCAGTCTCGGCTGCGACCTGCCGCCGGAGGATTTCGAGAACTCCAACTGGCATATGTTCCAGGTGCTCCTGCCGGCCGGTTGCGAACGCGCCAAATTCATCGCGGCAATGCGCGAACGCGGCATCGGCATCGGCGTGCATTATCCGGCGATGCACTTGTTTACCCTCTATCGCCAGCTCGGCTGGAAGGCCGGCGACTTCCCCCAGGCCGAACGGGTGGGCGCGGCCACCGTCACCTTGCCGCTGTTTCCGACGATGGCCGACGTGGATGTGGATAGGGTTTGCACAGCCCTGAGGGAGACACTTACTATGCGCATGAAGGTTTGAATACGTTCTTATCTGATGACGCAACGCGGACCAATATCTTTGAATTACATTTTTCCATCCCCGTATCGATATTGGCTTTGCGGCCGGTATCAGACAATTTAACCGGACACTACCGACATGGGCACCAAAACACCACAACCCACTGAAATCAAGCTGCACCAGAAAACCCGGACGCTCGAAATCGAGTTCTCCGATGGCAAGACCTTCAGCCTGCCGTGCGAGTTCCTGCGCGTCTATTCACCCTCCGCCGAAGTACGCGGCCATGGTCCGGGCCAGGAAGTGCTCCAGGTCGGCAAAAAGAACGTCGAGATCACTGCGATCGAGCCGGTCGGAAGCTACGCGATCCTGCTGCGGTTTTCCGACGGCCACGATACCGGGATCTACTCATGGGATTTACTCTACGATTACGGGCAGCGCCAGGACAAGATGTGGAAGCATTATCTCGAGCGCATGGAAGAAGCCGGGGCGAGCCGCGAGCCGGGTTCCACGCCCTTCGAGCAGCGGCCGAAATCGAAATAGCGGAGCGATCGATGTTGCCCCTGCTTGCACCACAACCAGCCGCACCAGCGATGCGACCCTTCAAGGTCGTCCTGATCAACCCCTATGAACTGGGGCGACAGCCGTTTGCCCTGGCGCAGCCTGCCGCCTTGCTGAAACGCGCGGGCATGGCGGTGACCTGTCTCGATCTTTCGCTGCAAAAGCTCGATCCGGAAATCCTGGCGGGTGCAGACCTGGTGGCGCTTTATGTGGGCATGCATACCGCCACCCGCATTGCCATCGAAGCCATCCCGCGCATACGTGACATCGCGCCGCAGGCGCATTTGTGCGTGTATGGCCTGTATGCGCCGATGAACCAGCAGCGGCTGCGCAGCCTCGGCGTGAAAACCATACTCGGCGGCGAAATCGAGCCGCAGCTGGTAAGTCTGGCAGAGCGGCTGCGCAGTGGCGAAGCGAACGAAGCGGAAGCTGTGCAAACCGAGCCGATGATCAATCTGGCCAAAATCGAATTCATGACGCCCGACCGCTCGGGCTTGCCGGAACTGCAGCGCTACGCCCATTTGATCCTGCCGGACGGCAGCCAAAAAACGCTGGGCTTCATCGAGGCCAGCCGCGGCTGCAAGCATTTGTGCCGCCATTGCCCGGTGGTGCCGGTATATCAAGGAAAGTTCCGCATCGTGCCCATCGAGGTGGTCATGGCGGACATCTTGCAGCAGGTCGAGGCGGGTGCCGCGCACATTTCTTTCGGCGACCCGGATTTTTTCAACGGGCCGACGCATGCCATGAAACTGCTATCTGCAATGCACGCCCAGTTTCCCCACTTGAGCTTCGACGCCACCATCAAGATTCAGCACCTGATCAACCATGCCGAACTGTTGCCGGCGCTCAAGGCCGCAGGTTGCTTGTTCATTACCTCGGCCGTCGAGTCGGTGGATGACCAGGTGCTGGGCTATTTTGCCAAGAAGCATACGCGCGCCGACTTCGAACGCGCTTTGCAACTGTGCCGCGCCGCAGACCTATTCCTGGCGCCGACGTTTGTGGCATTCACGCCCTGGACCACGCTGGAGGGATACCTGGATCTGCTCAGCACGCTGCTGCGTTTGCGCCTGGTGGAGGCGGTGCCTTCGATTCAGCTCTGCATACGCCTGCTGGTGCCGGAAGGCTCCTATTTGCTGCAGTTACCCGGTTTCCGCGAAAGGATAGCGGCGTTCGATACGAAATTGCTCGGCTACCCCTGGCGGCACGCCGATCCCGCGGTGGATGCGTTGCAGCAGGCAGCGCAGGCCTGTGCCGCACAGGGCGAGCAACTGGAATTGGCGCGCAAGGATATATTCGAACAAATCTGGCGGCTCACGCACGTTGCGCTCGGCCGCACTGCGCCGCCGCTCACGCGGACGGATTTTGGCGAACCCATCGCACGCTTGTCGGAACCCTGGTACTGCTGTGCCGAACCCACCGAGCAACAACTGCAAAGCTTCTAAACTTCAGCCATGAAGCGCGTTCTGCTGCTGCTGCCCACCACCAGTTACCGCAACAAGGATTTCCTGGACGCCGCGAAAAATCTCGGTGTGGACATCGTCACTGCCGCGGATTATTGCCATCGGCTCGCGCCTCTCTGGGGCATGAGCCCGAT
>CAYHXK010000238.1:0-4673 GCA_964360125.1 uncultured Sterolibacterium sp. | reverse complement strand
TGATCGTCACCGTATCGCCGGTCTTGAGGCCCAGCTTGGCGCCGTCGATCGGGTTCATCTTGACCACGTCGCTCCAGGACACATCGCCCGGATCGACCTTCTTGAACTCCTGGTACCAGGGCAGGTTCTGCGAGCGACCTTCGCGATTCAGGCGCGACTTGTAGTCGATGAAGGTGAAGGGGAAATCCTCCATGCTGCCGTGACGCTTGGGTACCTCGTAGTGCGGCACGAAGGCGAGGTCGCCGCGCGCCGTATAGCCGCTGACGGCAAGGATGTCGTCGGTGGTGGTCTCGTGCTTCTTGGCATGCTCGGTCAGGCGCTTCTTCAGCGTTTCGCTGTAGAACTCGAACTTCTTGGTCTCGGTCTTGAATTTGCCGCCCCAGCCCTTCTTGATGGTGTAGCGCGGGCCGTGGAACATGCCCTTGGCCTTGAACTCGGCCCAGCTCTTGATCTGGGCGTCGCCCTTGGGCGCTTCTTTGGCCATCCAGATCGGCGCGCTGGTGAACTTGGCGGCGAACTCGCTGAATTCGAGCTCGGTGGTCGCCGACTTGCCGGTCTCCGGGTCCTTGATCTCGTCGTAGTAGTCGGCCAGATTGGGGAAACCCTTGGCCTTCAGCTTCTGGGCCAGCAGCCACACCACTTCCGTTTCTTCCTGCTTGGCGTCAAAGATGCGCTTGATCGGGTTCTGCTGGATCGAGGCGTAGCTGTAGCCGTTGCTGCCGTTGGTAATGATGGACCAGCCCTCGGACGAGTTGAAGGTGGAGGGCAGCACGATGTCGGCGAACTGCGTCATCTCCGACGGGTTGGTGACCATATGCACGAAGAACGGCACCTTGGCCATCGCCTTGTCCCAGCGGTCGGCGCCGGTGCAGGAGAAGTTGAAGTTATTCCACGAGGCCAGCAGCACCTTCACCGCGCCCGGATCCTTGAGCATGTTGTTGGGCACGTTATTGACCGCCGAGCCCATCATGGCCGGCATGTCCTTGGTGCCGCGACCGTCGAGTTTCTTGCCTGTCTTGCTGCCCTTCTTGGCCACCTCATCGATGAACTTCTCGGTGCTGGGGAACTTGGCCAGGGGTGCGCCGGGAGCGCCTTCCCAGACACCGCCCTCGGCATCGATCGACCCGACCAGACCGTTCAGGGCATACACCGCCATCGCGGCATAGGTACCGCGGGGCATCATCGCCGCACCGGGGCCCATCCAAACGGCACACTTGGGCGCCGCCTTGCCCATGGCGCGGGCCACGCGGACGATCTGCGCGGCGGGAATCAGCGACTCCTTCTCGCCAAAGGCCGGGGTGCGGTCCTTCAGTTCCAGGTTCCACCACTTGACCAGACCCGAGGTTTCCTTCTCGGCAAAGGCGTCCTCCGCCACCATTGCGCCGGCGACGAAGAGGTTCTTGCCATCCTTGAAGTCGCCGACGAACTCGCGGTTCCACAGGCCTTCGGTCAGGATCACGTGGGCGATGGCGCCGGCCAGCGCGCCATCGGTGCCGGGCTTGAGCGGCAGCCACTCGTGCGCCTTGGCGGCAGAATTGGAGAGCCGCGGATCAACCGCGATCACGCTGCCGCGGGCGACGATTTCATGGAAGCGGTGGATGGTATTCGGTACCTGGCGGTTGGAGGCCAGCGGATCGCAGCCCCAGATCACCAGACAGTTGGTCTTTTCGAGATCGTAGTCGCGATAACCGTAGAAGCCTTGCGTCAGGCCCGGGCCCATTTTCTCTGCTTCGGCGCAGATGGCGCTGTGCGAGAAATACTGGCCGGTGCCGAAGATCTTGGGCAGGGTGCCGTAGAGCAGTTCCTGGGCGGTCGGCGAATAGCGACCGCGCATGTAGCACAGCTTCTCGGGTTCGCCCGCGTTGCGCAGTTCGATCATCTTGTCGGCGACAATGGTGATCGCCTCGTCCCAGGAGATCGGCACGAACTTCGGATCGATGCCGCGGCCCTTGGCTGAATTGGTGCGCTTCAGGGGGACCTTGACGCGATCAGGATCATACGTCTGCTGCGGGATCAGGTGACCGCGCGGGCAGACATAACCGTGGTTGCTCTTGGAAATCTCGTTGCCACGCACGCGCACGGCACGACCGCCCTGCACAAACAGCTGGATCGCGCACCATTGCGTACAGCCCTGGCAGGTGCTCGCGACCCACTCACCCTTCGCCGGGGTGCTGGGTCTGGCCTTGCGTGGGATGAATGCATTGTTCACCGGAACAGCCTTGGCTTTCCCCTGGGCTGCCGCCATCGCGCTACCGGCGAGTGCCCAGGCGGCGGACGCGGCCGACGCCTGGATAAATTCACGTCTGGTCAATCTCATGACACCCTCCTGTTTGTAAACCTTATCAATTTGAGAAACTCGAAGCTCGATCGAGCCTGACATGCCCCCGGCGCTGCCGCAGCAAAGTTACCGCTCGGTAACACAAGACAGAAATCCTCGAAGCTTTCCCGATCTGCGGCCAGATAGGCGACAGACCGCACTCGGCGTTCAAAGCCGGACTGGCTCGTACTGCAGGGGCGAAATGGAGGATTCAAGATAGTTTGGCTGAACAGTATGCTTGTCCGACTATTCGCGAGAACCATGCCATGGCAAGAAACCAGCATGGTTTCAAGTTGTTGGTGTCGAGCATTGAGGATAGATGGCGGCCCAGGAAGGCAAGTTGGGTTAGAATGGTTACCACAACGTAACCAACGGAGGCTCCATGACTCAGGGCATTCCAAACACGTTACCAAACCGTAACCGGCGCCGCTGGCTGATCGACAGTGGATGTCTCACCGCTGCCGGATTGATCGGCCTGACGCGCAAGGCGTGGGCGGACGCGGGCAAGATCCGCGTCGGCATGACCCCGGCTTTTCTCCATGACCAACACGGCCTGCTTGACGAATGGCGCGAGTACATGTCGGCCTCCCTGCTACGCCCCGTCGAGTTCGTTAAGCGCGACAGCTACCGCGAAACCATGGATCTGCTGCGGCTGGAAAAATTGGACTTCGCCTGGATCTGCGACTATCCGTATCTGCACCTCAAGCAGGAGGTGCGACTTCTCGCGGTGCCGCTTTACAAGGGGCGGCCGTATTACCGTTCCTATCTGATCGTGCGCAAGGACAATACCCAGGTCAGTTCAATCGCCGATCTTGCCGATAGCGTGTTTGCCTATGCCGACCCGTATTCGAACACCGGCTACCTGTCGCCGCGCTATGAAATCCGCAAGTTGGGGCGTGACCCCGCCAGCTTTTTTCGCAAGACTTTTTTCACCTGGTCGCACCGCAAGGTGGTCGAGGCGGTTGCCAGCGGATTGGCGCAGGGCGGCGCGGTGGACAGTTATGTCCGGGACACCCTGCTCCATGTCGAGCCGGCGCTGGCCCTGCGCACCCGTGTCGTCTGGCGCTCACCGGAGTATGGCTTTCCACCCTTCGTCAGCCATCGCTCGGTTTCCGCCGCCGACTTTCAACTGATGCAACGCCATCTGCTCGATACCTCGGCTAGCGAAAAAGGGCGCAGCCTGCTAGCCCGCCTGAATCTCGATGGTTTCACCATCGGCAGCCCGGCACTGTATGACGGCGTGGCACGCATGATGCGGGCCTTCGGCGAAGCGTAATAATTTCGATGCGCTGGCTGTTCAACCTTTCCTTCCGCCGCAAGATTCCGCTGTGGACCTCGTTTCTCATCGGCTTTTCGATCTTCGTCGTCGGCGCCGCGCTGATGACGCGCGCCTACGAGGACATGAAGCGCGCAGTGGTGATCAGCGCCGTCAATCTCGGGCATACCATTGCCAACACGGTGGCGCCTGCGCTGCTGCATGACGATGTGTGGCGGGCCTTCGAGATTGTGCGCTCGCCGATTCGCGGCGAACCGGCGCAAACGCCGGTCCAGGTCGATGCCGTGGTGGTTCTGGGACGGGACCGCAAGGTCTTCGTCTCCAGCGATCCCGACACGCTGCCGATGTTGACCGAACCCGCGGCGCTCGGCACTGACTGGGTGGAGTTGAGCACGCGGTTTGGCGCCGGGGCGAAATGGCCGCTGGTGCTGGAGCCCGACAACTCCAACTATCTCTACCTGGCCTTGCCCATCACCGACCGGGATGCACAACTGGGATACCTGGTCCTGCGCTACTCGAAGTCGGTGTTTCACCCATGGTTTGTCGATTCTCTTTGGCAGGGCCTGGGCATTGGTCTGCTGGTGCTGGCGGTGCTGATTCCCATCAACTGGTACTGGGGCAGCCGCATGGCGAAGCCCCTGGTCGACCTGGCACAGCGCATGGGCATGATGCCGGAGACGACACCGGAACCGCTGCCGCCCGATCTATACCCCTATCGCGATGAGCTCGGCCAGATGTTTCAAGCCTATGATCGCATGGTGCTGGCGTTGCGCGACAAGGCCGCGCTGGAAAACGAAATGGTCAAATCGGAGCGGCTGGCAGCGATTGGCCAGCTTACCGCCGGCATCGCCCACGAAATCAACAACCCGCTGGCCGGGCTGATCACGGTCGTCGATACGCTCAAGCTGCAGCGCGATCTCGCTCCGCGCGCGCTGCGCCACCTGGAATTGATCGATCGCGGCCTGCTGCAGATTCGCGATACCGTCGCCGCGTTGCTGGTGCAAACGCGAGTACAGGCGCGGCCTCTGAACCAGCACGATCTGGAAGATATTCATACCCTGATCCAGACGCAGGTCAGCA
>CAYHXK010000237.1:4152-4697 GCA_964360125.1 uncultured Sterolibacterium sp. | reverse complement strand
CCCACCCACTCCCTCAATTCATGATGCAGCCAATGCCGCAAAGGAGCACCGAATCCCGTCTTGGGCCGATAGATCACCTCATGCGGCAGATAGGGTTCCATCGCCTTCTTCAGCACCCATTTGCCTTCCGCGCCACGCTGTTTGATCTCCGGCGGCAGCGCGTTGGCCAGACGCACCAGATCGTTGTCCAGAAAGGGCACGCGCACCTCGACGCCCGCCGCCATCGACATCTTGTCGGTGTACAGCAGATTGTGATCCGCCAGAAAAAAACGCTGTTCCAGCGCCAGCATGCGCTGCAAGGGCGGCAGGCCGGCGGGCAACGTAGCGAGATAATCTTCCAGCGGAGCGGCCATGTGCTCACGCGCCAAGGCTGCACGATGTTCCGGCGCGAACAAACCTAGCAGCCGCACAGGATCCGCCCACAAGAAATAGCCGGCCAGGCGCTGATCCGGCGGCAAACCGGCATGCGCAAAGACCTTGGCCAGACGCCGTCCCAGCGCTCCACCATGGCCCAGACGCGAAGTCATGTTGCGCAGGCCCTGCCG
>CAYHXK010000237.1:2796-4142 GCA_964360125.1 uncultured Sterolibacterium sp. | reverse complement strand
CTGCCGCGCAGCCTGCGGCAGCCATGCCCAATAACGTTCCAGCAGCAACGCCCGATGCCGACGGTAGCCGGTGAACAGGTCATCGCCCCCGGCCCCGGAAAGCAGCACCTTCACCCCGTGTTGCCGCGCCAGCCGGCTGATATACAGCACGTTCAAAGATGCCGGATCGGCCAGCGGTTCGTCCAACTGGAACACCATGCGCTCCAGGTCCGCCGCCATGCGCGACGAATCCACCCGGATCTCGTGCAGCCTCACCCCAAGGTGTTTGGCGACCTGCCGCGCATAGGGAAGGTCATCGGTCACCCCGGCATCGCGAACCGCGCCCGTGTCGATGGTGAAGCACTCGATGTCCGGCGACACCTCGCGCGCCATCGCCACCACGGCGCTGGAATCGAGGCCACCCGAAAGAAAGGCCCCCACGGGTACATCGGCGACCAACTGGCGATGCACCGCGGTGCGCACGCCCTCCTGCACCCGGCGAATTGCCTCAGCCGCATCCAGGGCCAACGGCGCCCCCGTCCAAGCCGAGTCCGCCCAGCGCCAGCGGCGGACGATGCGCCCATCCTTGACCCGCAAGGCCTCACCCGGCCCCAGCCGGCTGACCCCCTTGAACGGCGTAGCCCCGCCCGGACTCCACAGGAACCCGAGATAACGCAACAAGGCCGGCAAATCGAGCGAAGCCGCCACGCCTCCGCAGGCCGCCAACGCCTTCAACTCGCTGGCGAAAACAAAGCCATCGCGACCCTCGCTGAAATATAGCGGCTTGACGCCCATCGCATCGCACGCGAGAAACAACCTCTCTTCGGCTTGGTCGTAGATGGCAAAAGCAAAGATGCCGTTGAGCAAGGAAAGCATCGCCTCGCCGCGCGCCCGGTAAAGGGCCAGCAGCACTTCGGTGTCCGAGTGGCTACGGAAGCTATAGCCCTCCGACTCCAGTTGTCCACGTAGTTCACGGAAATTGTAGATCTCGCCATTGAAGACGATGACCAACGTACCCGACGCATCGAGCATGGGCTGATGCCCGAATGATGACAAGTCGATGATAGCCAGGCGGCGATGCGCCAAGCCCACGTTTCCGTCGGGCGAAAGCCACTCGCCGGCATCGTCCGGGCCGCGATGGGCGATGGCATCCGCCATCCGCGCCAGCATGGCCGGATTACCCCCGCTGCAATAACCTGCCATGCCGCACATGGGGTCAGTATCTTAACCTGTAGTAAACATACGCCAACGGCTCACGAATCCAAAACCCAACAACACCGCACCCCTGGATTGCCGCGTCGCTGCGCTCCTTGCAATGACGAATCAGCGGCTCGCAATGACGAGAGGGGGGTCACGGTATCGGGCCG
>CAYHXK010000237.1:0-2696 GCA_964360125.1 uncultured Sterolibacterium sp. | reverse complement strand
GCAATGACGAATCAGCGGCTCGCAATGACGAGAGGGGGGTCACGGTATCGGGCCGGCCAACTGCGCAGCGGCCGTGAGGGGGTTCATCACCTCTATCCCATCGCGCACGGTATAGGTCGCGCCCACTGGCGCCACCAAAAGCTTGCGCGTGGCGCCAACGTCGGCGGCGGCCAGGTGAAAACCTTTTGAAACAACGGGCGCTGACGAACGCTTAATTTCAATTACCCAAGTTTCGCCATCGCGCAAGCCCATCACGAGGTCGGCCTCGGCGCCATGCGCGGTTCGGTAGAAGCTGGCCTGTGCTTGCGGCGCAGCGGCGATAAGCTGTTCGATAACAAACCCTTCCCAGCTTGGCCCGGCTACCGGGTGACTCAGCACCGACTCCAGACTCTCCAGGCCAAGCAGGGCATGGGCAATGCCGCTGTCACGCACATAAACCTTGGGCGCGCGCACCAGCCGCTTTCCCACATTGCCATGCCAAGCGGGCAGGCGACGGACCAACATTAAATCGCACAAAATATCGATGTAACGCGACACCGTCTGACCGCTCACGGCAAGCGATGCGGCAAGCTGCGACTGGTTGAGCAAGCCACCTTGCACATGGGCCAGCATGGTCCACAGACGACGCAGCGTGGTGGCTGGAATCTTCGGACCCAGCACCGGGATGTCACGCTCCAGATAGGTGGCGATAAAGGCCTCGCGCCAGCGCAGGCTCTGCTCGTCCCCTTGCGCCAACCAGGACAACGGGAAACCGCCGCGCACCCAAAGCGGGTTAAGTTCGTGCCCCGGTGCATCCGCTGGCAGCACTTCACGGGCCTGGAAGGGAGTGAGTTCCAGTTGTGCAACCCGCCCAGCCAGACTCTCACTGGCCTGCCGCAACAACGCGCCCGTGGCGGAACCCAGCAACAGAAACTGCCCTGTCGCTTCACCGCCCCGGCGACGAATATCAATGACCCCACGTAGCACGGCGAATAATTCGGGCAAGCGCTGCACCTCGTCCAGGATAACCAGCCGATTGCGCTGGGCAAGAAGGAAGCCTTCAGGATCATCCAACTGTCGCTGCGCCGAGGGAAGCTCCAAATCAAGATAAATAGCATCACCGCGTCGGGCCATTTCGGCTAAGGCCAAGGTAGTCTTACCCGCCTGGCGCGGCCCGAGGAGCACCACTGCGGGAAACTGGCTGAGCAGAGATACCAACTGATGTTGTATGAAACGAGGGTTCATCCGTGTAATTTAGCATTATCGTAATAGATTTGCACGGTTTATATGCATTAATTGGAATCTACCGAATGGCACTTACTCGTTGATATCATGGTTACTTAAGTGCTATCATAGAAGTTGCATACAAAGGAGCAAATCAAGTGCCTGCCGTTACCGTTCGCAATCTGCCTGACGAAACGCACCGCGCACTAAAGCTGCGCGCCGCACAGCATGGGCGCAGCACCGAGGCCGAAATTCGTGAAATCCTCGAAGAAGCAGTGCGCCCAAGGTCACGTGTCAAGATTGGATCGGAACTCGCCGCTTTCGGACAGCGCTTTGGGGGACTCGATCTAGACATTGCCCGCGAACCGACGCCGACCGAGCCGGCCGTGTTCGAATGATCATCCTGGATACGAACGTAGTTTCCGAGCCGATGAAGCCCAACGGCAATCCCGCCGTGCGCGATTGGCTTGATCGACAGGCGGCCGAGACCCTGTATCTGACGGCGACGAGTCTTTCCGAACTCCTGGTCGGCATCGAAATGCTACCGCACGGCAAGCGCAAGGAAGGGCTTGCCGCCGCCTTGAATGAACTGCTGGTGAG
Source organism: uncultured Sterolibacterium sp. (assembly GCA_964360125.1). GTDB lineage: Bacteria > Pseudomonadota > Gammaproteobacteria > Burkholderiales > Rhodocyclaceae > JACRAR01. The sequence continues at coordinate 893 of CAYHXK010000237.1, read as the reverse complement.
TCTGTTCGGGCCGCGCATCCTGCCGTTCGACCGGCAGGCCGCGATGGCGTATGCGCCCCTGATTGGTCGTTCCCGGGCCGCAGGCTGCCTCGTCTCCGCAGCCGACGGTCAGATCGGCGCAATCGCCAACGTGCATGGGTTTGCGGTGGCGACGCGAGATACCGCACCCTTTCTTGCCACCGGCGTGCTCGTCATCAATCCGTGGGAATCTTGATGATCGGAAAAAACTAAACAACCACCATCTAAAGCTGGTGGGTTTGAATTGCGGACTGAAAGTCCGGATACGCGTCGCCTAAACGACGCGTCTTAATCGGGTTCCATTTTGAATTCATCGCTCGGTTTTGGCTCAAAGTGATGTTCCAAATATTGCTTTATCATCTCTTCCGTCATCTGACCTGACTTTGACACCGCCAAGTAACACGCCCCTCGGAAAGCGGCATGGGGCAAGGATTTCGGCGAGGAAGCCGAAATCGGTGTGTATCTAGGCGGGGAAGGCGCTCAATCCAGATTCAGGATCGGCTTTGGCGGCTTGATGTTTAACGCTTTCAATCGGTTAGAGGCATCTGTCGAAGGCTCGGTGACCTGCCAGACACGACCATTGGGCGCCAGCTGGACCCGTTTCAGATCATCCCGGACATTGCGCCACGTATCCTGGCAAGCATGCTCGATGGTGCGCTCAAGCAACAGGGACAGCACCGTGATGGCGATGTGGGCATGTATGCGATGCGGTGCCCAGTGGAACACCGGACGCATCTTCAAGCCGCTCTTCATCGTCCGCCAGGCTTCTTCCACCCGCTGCTGCTGTTTGTAACCCAGCGCCATGTCTTCAGCCGTGAGCGTGTCATCGTTGCTATGCACCACGAACTTGCCGTCGAAGCGCTCCAGTTCGGTCA
>CAYHXK010000236.1:0-4725 GCA_964360125.1 uncultured Sterolibacterium sp. | reverse complement strand
GCCGCCGCCGCCGCCTCTTCCACCAGCGCCGCGTTCTGCTGCGTCACCTCGTCCATCTGGCTCACCGCCTGCGTCACCTGCTCGATGCCGCCGCTCTGTTCGCGGCTGGCGTTGGAAATTTCGGTCACCAGGTTGGCTACCCCCTGGAAGCTCGACACCACTTCGTCCATCGTCGTACCGGCCTGCTCGACCAGCTTGGCGCCGCTCTCCACCTTGTCCACCGATTCGGCGATGAGGATCTTGATTTCCTTCGCCGCCGTGGCGCTGCGCTGCGCCAGGTTGCGTACTTCCGTGGCCACCACCGCGAAGCCGCGGCCCTGTTCGCCGGCGCGCGCCGCTTCGACCGCGGCGTTGAGCGCCAGAAGGTTGGTCTGGAAGGCGATGCTGTAGATCACGCCGATGATGTCGGCGATCTTCTTGGAACTGCCCTGGATTTCGCTCATGGTCGACACCACCCCCTTGACCATGGCGCCGCCGCGGGTGGCGATTTCGTTGGAACTCTTGGCCAGAACGTTGGCTTGCCGCGCGTTCTCGGCGTTGTTCTTGACCGTGGCGTTGAGCTGCTCCATGCTCGACGAGGTCTCTTCCAGGCTGGATGCCTGCTCTTCGGTGCGGCTCGACAGGTCGACGTTGCCGGCGGCGATCTCCTGCGACGCCGTGTTGATGGCTTCCGTCGCTTCCTTGATGCGGCCGATGACTTCCCGCAGGCGTTCGACGGTGGTGTTGGTGTCGTCTTTCAACTGTCCGAAGATGCCTTCGTAGTCGGCTTCGATTGTTTGCGTCAGGTCGCCCTGCGCTACGGTCTTCAGGACACGCGCAACATCCTGCAAGCCTGTCGAAGTCACTTCGGCCAGTTGGTTGAGCCCTTCGGAAAGTTGCTTGAAGAAGCCCTCCTTGCCGTCCAGCTTCAAACGCTGCTCGAAATCGCCGCGCAGCGCGCCCTGCACGATGTTCGCCACTTCCTGCTCGACGACCACTTCCCCGGTGCGATCCAGCCATTCGGCCACCGCGCCCAGACGATGGCCTTCCGCGTTGATGACCGGGCTGGCCGTCACCCGCAAATAGCGCCCGCCGATTTCCAGATTAGCGACATAGGCGCTGGTGAAAGTCTTCAGCAGATTGGCCTGGTGCGCAGGATTCTTGTGGAAGGTATCGATGCAGATGCCCATCATCTTTTCCGAATTGAAATCCGGCAACTGCTTGCGAATGTCAGCCTCTGCTCCCTTGAGTATGGCCTGCACCGACTTGTTGGCATAGATGATGACGCGCTCCGGATTGGCGATCATCACCCCGGTGCTGACGTTGTCCAACGCGATCTTGATGCGCAGGTTCTCGTCGGCGACGCGCTTGGCTTCGGCCACGTCGAAGCCCAGCTTGATCTGCATCATTTCCAGCGACTGCATCACCTTGCCGATCTCGTCGTTGCACGTGATATCGACAAAGTTGCCGTAGATGCCCTGGCTGATCCTGCCGAAAACCTCCACGGCCTGGTCGAGCGGGCGAGTGATGGCGCGGATCAGCAGCACCGCGGCGGCGATGGCCAGCAACAGGCCGGCGAGGATCACGCCGATCGCCAGGTTGCGGCTGGTTTCGTAGCGGGCAAGCACCTCGGTGAATTCCTTCTGGGCGCTGTCGACATGCAGCTTGCGCAGGGCGGTGACATGCGCGGACGCCTTGGCGTTGAGCGGCTGGGTCCTCTCTATGAAAACCTTGCGCGCATCGTCAAGCTTGCCGGCCTTGACCAGATCGACGACCGCCAACAGGCCTTCCTTGACGAACGCGCCGCGGTCAACCGCGAAACGCTCGAAGATCTGCTTGGCTTCAGGACTGGTGACGCGCGCCTTGTACTCCTCGGCCGTCTTGGTGATGAGGGCGACGTTGCCCTTCATCTCCTCGCTGCTCTTGGTGAAATTATCCGCCGAAGGGTCGATCAGCATGCCCTCGACCAGGATGCGGTTGCGCAGCATGTTGCGGTTGATGTTGGTGACGTCGGCGAGACCCTGGGTGTGCTGCTCATAGACAGTTTGCAGCCCCTCGCTGGTCTGCTTCATGCCCAGCACGCCCAGCGCGCCGATCAGCACCAGCAGCGCCCCCAGGATCGCCATGACGCCGCCCAGCTTGGTTCTCAGGCTCAGGTTGGCGAGCTTCCTGCCGAGACCGACGCCCTTGACCGCCCCGCCCAACGAAATCCGCATGCCGCCCGCCTTGTTCTCGCGGAACAGGCGATAAATGCGCTCGGTGTCCTCCACCGTCTGGCGGTTGGGTTTCTTGCGCACCGACATGTAGCCGGTCACCTGGCCGTTTTCCAGCAGCGGCGTGGCGTGGGCCTCGACCCAGTAGTAGTCGCCGTTCTTGCAGCGGTTCTTGACCAGGCCGATCCATGGCCGGCCCGCCTTGAGCGTGCGCCACAAGTCCTCGAAGGCCTCCGCCGGCATGTCGGGGTGGCGCACGATGTTGTGCGGCTGGCCGATCAGCTCGGATTCGGTAAACCCCGAGATATCGAGAAAATCGCGGTTGACGTAAGTGAGTTGTCCCTTGAGGTCGGTCTTGGAAACAATCAGCGTCGCTTCCGTAAGCGGGATTTCGACATTGGTTACCGGCATGTTCATACGCATTTGATTTCTCCTTCGTTACCGTTCATTGGTAGCATCAACCAATGCCATTTCACTCGACAGCATGAGTCTCCCGATATCCACGACAATCAGCATGCGCTCATCGAGCGTGCCGAGGCCGAGGATGAATTTCGTATCCACCGTGGAAGCAAACTCCGGCGCCGCGCGGATCTGCTCCGGACGCAGCATGGTCACGTCGGAGACGCTATCCACCACGATGCCGACCACCCGGCCGCCGATGTTGAGGATGATGACCACGGTGAAGGGCGTGTATTCGACGTTGCCGATGCCGAACTTGATGCGCAGATCGACGATCGGGACGATAGTGCCGCGCAGATTGACCACCCCCTTGATGAAGGCCGGCGCGTTGGCGATGGTGGTCACCGCGTCGTAACCGCGAATCTCCTGCACCTTGAGAATATCGATGGCATATTCCTCCGGCCCCAGGGTAAAGGTCAGATATTCCTCGGCATGACCACCCTCATCGGTGGCCGCCTGCTTGTTGGTGTTGTCCTGAAGCATCTTCGCCCCCCAGTGATTATGCCGCCACCGGCATGGCGTTGCGCGCCATGCCGGCCAGCGCGGTGACATCGAGAATCATCGCCACCCGGCCATCGCCCATGATGGTGGCGCCGGAGACTCCCGGTACTTTGCGGTAATTCGCTTCGAGACTCTTGATCACCACCTGGTGTTGCCCGATCAGCGCGTCGACGAACAGCGCCACCTTGGCGCCGTCGGATTCGAGCACCACCATGATGCCCCGATCCAGCGCGCGAACCGCCTGCGGAATGCCGAATACCTCGTAGAGCGGCACTACCGGCAGGTATTCGCCGCGCACCTGGATCAGGCGTTCGACGCCCGAAACGCTCTTGATCATGCTCTTGGTGGCTTGCAGCGATTCGATCACGTAACCGATCGGAATGATGTAGGTCTCCTGCGCGACCGCCACCGACATGCCATCGAGTATCGCCAGCGTCAGCGGCAGGCGTACCGTCATGCGCGTGCCGACCCCGGTCATCGAATCGATATCGACGCGTCCGCCCATGGCGGTGATATTGCGCTTGACCACGTCCATGCCAACGCCGCGGCCGGACACTTCGGTGATCACCTCGGCGGTGGAGAAGCCGGCTTCGAAAATCAGCGCCCAGACTTCCTGGTCGCTCATGCTGTCCGGTGCAGGCAGGCCACGTTCCCTGGCCTTGGCGAGGATGCGGGAACGGTTCAGGCCGGCGCCGTCGTCCCCCACTTCGATGACGATGTTGCCGCTCTGGTGGTAGGCCTTTAGCGTGATCGTACCGACCGGCTGCTTGCCTGCCGCGGCGCGCTGTTCCGGCATTTCGATGCCATGGTCGAGGCTGTTGCGGACCAGGTGGGTGAGGGGATCGGAGATGCGCTCGATCAAGCCCTTGTCGAGTTCGGTGCCTTCGCCGATGGTTTTCAACTCGACCTTCTTGCCGAGCTTCTGGGAGGTGTCGCGCACCACGCGCGGGAAGCGGCTGAACACCACTGAAATCGGCATCATGCGAATCGACATCACGGTTTCCTGGATGTCGCGGGTATTGCGTTCGAGCTGACCCAGGCCGGTCAACAAGCGCTCGAAAATCACCGGATCGGCGTCGCTTGCCGATTGGGCGAGCATGGCCTGGGTGATGACCAGTTCGCCGATCAGATTGATGAGCTGGTCGACTTTTTCGACGCCGACGCGTATCGAGGTATCGCCGCCGCCTCTCGGCATGGCACGTCTGTCACCCCCGCCCGTTTCCTTGGCGGGGCCCTCGCCGAGTTGGAGGGCGGGGCCCTCGCCGAGTTGGAGGGCGGGGCCCCCTTCGAGTTGGGGGGCGGGGCCCTCGCCGAGTTGGAGGGCGGGGCCCTCGCCGAGTTGGAGGGCGTGCTCCACCGGCTTAACTGCTGCTGCGACAGGAGCCAAGGCCGGGGCTGGTGCTGCGACCGGTAGGGGGGGTGGTGCGGGCACGTCGGTAAAGAAACCATAACCATCCCCATCGCTTGCACTCGCGGCAACGGGCGCAACTGGACCCTCGTCGAGTTGGAGGGCGACTGCCTCGGCGGGCAAGGGCTCGAAGAAACCGTAGCTCTCGTCGGTGGGGGGGGCAGG
>CAYHXK010000235.1:0-4766 GCA_964360125.1 uncultured Sterolibacterium sp. | reverse complement strand
TCCACTGCGACGAAAAGGGCAAGGTCACCAACTTCCTGATGAACGACAAGTGCGCCGCCGGCACCGGGCGCGGCATGGAAGTGATCGCCGATCTGATGCAGATCCCCATCGCCGAACTGGGCGGACGCTCCTTCGACGTCGACGTCGAGCCGGCGGCGGTGTCGTCGACCTGCGTGGTGTTCGCCAAGTCGGAGGCGCTGGGTCTGCTCAAGTCCGGCTACACCAAGAACAAGGTGATCGCCGCCTATTGCCAGGCCATGGCCGAGCGCGTGGTGTCGCTGATCGAGCGCATCGGCGTGGAGAACGACTTCTTCATCACCGGCGGCATCGCCAAGAACAGCGGCGTGGTGAAACGCATCGAGAAGCTGCTCGGCACCAAGACCGCCGAGACCAAATACGACAGCCAAATCGCCGGCGCCCTGGGCGCCGCGCTGTTCGGCTACACGCTGATGCAGAAGAAAGCAGCCGCAGCCTGAACTTTGGGAGGTCATCGTGATAGCGAATTATGGATACAAGGACGGCTCCGGCGAGTATTACATCAGCATCGACACGGACCGGTGCATCGCTTGCGCGGCGGGCCGCGCCTGCCTGAGCGCCTGCCCGAAGCAGATGTTCGAGACCATGACCGACGATTACGACGACGAGGTGGTGTGGATCAGGCCGGCCAACCGCCGCACCCTAGCCTACGATTGCTCCGAGTGCAAGCCGTCGGCGGGCTACGCCAGCCTGCCCTGCATCGCGGCATGCACGCCGGGGGCGATCAAGCATTCCTGGTGACCATGGCGACGCCGATTACGATTCCTGTCAAACGCGTGGATGCCGGCGCCGGCCGCGCAGCCGAACTGCTGCGCGACGGCTGGAAGAAGCAGACCACCATCGGCGAACCGCGACTCACCGAAATTGCCGAGAACTACCGCAGCCTGGGCTACGAAGTGCTGGTCGAGAGCTACCGCGCCTCGAACGATAGTGGCGGCGGCTGCAACACCTGCTTCGAGGCCGGCGACGAACTGGGACAAGTGCATGGCACCGTGTATATCCGCAAGCCCCAAGGCACTGACGCAGGGGCAGTCAGCGACGACGATCTGTTTTGAACGAACAACCAGGGAGGAAGAAAATGCCGGCAGATAAGCGCATCATGCGCGTCCTCAAGCGCGAGGACTTGCAGTCCGTGGTTGCCATCGACGAGATGGCGACAGGGCAGAATCGTTACGACTACTATGCGCGCAAGTTCGACAACATCATGAATCCGACGCACAACATCAACTCTTCCATCGTCTGCGAGATCGACGGCAAGGTTATCGGCTATGTCATGGGCGACGTGTACTTTGGCGAATTCGGCATCCCCGAGACCAATGCCACCATCGACACCATCGGCGTGCGTCCGGATTTTGCCAATCGCGGCGTGGCCAGTGAGATGCTGGACCAGTTCATGATGAACATGAAGGCGGCGGGCGTGTACAAGGTCTATACCCTGGTGAACTGGGATGATTTCGCGCTGGAAAAGTTTTTTGCGCATCACAAGTTCGTGCCATCGAAACGGGTCAATCTCGAATACCAGGTGATGTAAGAAGGAGCACGCGCTGCGCCATGTGGATCGACTGTCATTGCCATACCATTCATTCCCATGACAACTGGCTGGAGCCGGTGGATCTGGTGCGCCGCGCCAAGCGCCTGGGGCTGGAAGGGGTGTGCATCACCGAGCACTACTCCTACGAGGCCTCCGCGCCGGTCGAGGTGATCGGCCGCGACGAGGGCCTGCTGGTGCTGCGCGGCGTGGAAATCTCCACCAATCGCGGCCACCTGCTGGCCTATGGCGTCGAGGACGATGGCTGGAACATCTGGGGGCGCGACAATTACCTGCCGCTGCTGGAGGTGATCGCGCGCATCAACGCCTTGGGCGGCATCTGCGTGCCGGCCCATCCGTTCCGGGAAATCGGCTTGTCCAGCCTGCTCGACGGGCTGCTGGATTTGCAGGGCATCGCGGCGGTGGAGACGCACAACGGCTGCAATCTCGACAGCGACAACGATCTGGCGCTACGGGCCGCGGCGTTTCTGTCCTTGCCCAGCCTGGGCGGCAGCGATTGCCACACCAGCCGCGCGGTGGGGCGTTGCGCCACCGAGTTCTCGCAGCCGGTGAGCGACATGGCGGGCTTCGTCGCCGCGGTGCGCGCCGGCCAGTGCCGTGGCGCGTATTACCTGCCGTATGCGCAGGTAAATGCCGCGCATGCGGCTGCGCTACAGTGAGAGCGGCGGACATGGAAACTGCACGGACGGAGAAAGTCACCTGGTGGAAGGCCGGTCGGCCTGCCGCCATGCCATCCTTCGGTGCGCCGTTGCAGTTGAGCATAGACGGCAAGACAGTCGAAGCGCCGGCGGGTGCTTCGCTGCTCAACGCGGCCACCGCCGCCAGCATATATATCCCGGCGCTGTGCGCCCATCCCGACCTGCCGCCGGCGGCTCGACGTGGCAGTGGCGGCGGCAGTGGACGGCAGGAGGGCGGCTGCAATCTCTGCCTGGTGGAAGTGGCGGGCATGCAGGGCCTGCAGCAAGCCTGCTCGCTGACGGTGGCGGCGGGCATGGTGGTTACCACCGAGTCCCCGGCGATCCGGCGGGAACGCCAGGAGAATCTCGCCCGCATCCTCGGCAACCATCCCCACGTCTGTCTCACCTGTCCGCAGCGCGACGGCTGCAGCCGCACCACCTGCTCCTTCGGCAACCCGGTCGAGACGCGCTGCTGCTCGATATTCGGGAATTGCGAGCTGCGCAAGATCTCCGATCACATCGTCATCCCCAACAGCACGCCCTCCTACAAGCACGTCAAGCTGCCGGCGATCCAGGACGAGCCGTTCTACGACCGCGACTACAACCTGTGCATCGACTGCCGCCGCTGCCTGGTGGCCTGCAACGAGGTGCGCGGCGTCGGCTGCCTGGAGACCAAGAACACCGACGGTCGCAGCTGGGTCGGCAGCATCGCGACTACCCTGATCGAGTCCGGCTGCAAGTTCTGCAGCGCCTGCGTCACCGTCTGCCCGACCGGCGCGCTGCTGGATCGTACGCTCGACATGGCGCATCCGCAGGAGAGCCGGGTGCCGTGCAAGGCTGCCTGCCCGGCCGGTATAGACGTGCCGCGCTATGTGCAACTGGTGGGCCTGGGCAAGTATGCCGAGGCGACCGCGGTGGTGCGCGAAAAGCTGCCGTTCCCCGGCATCCTCGGCCGCGCCTGCTTCAGCCCGTGCGAATCCGCCTGCCGCCGCAAGCATCTCGACGATCCGCTGTCGATCCGCAGCTTGAAGCGCAGCGCCGCCGACCGCGACACCGGCCTGTGGCGCAAGCTTTCCAGACAGTTGCCCGCCACCGGACGCCGGGCCGCCGTGATCGGCGCCGGCCCGGCCGGCCTGACCGCCGCCTACTACCTGGCCAAGAAGGGCCATGCGGTCACGGTGTTCGAGACGCTGCCCGCCGCCGGCGGCATGGCGCGCTATGGCATCCCCTCCTACCGCGTGCCGCATGCGGTGATTGACGAGGAAGTCGCCGAAGTCGAAAAGCTGGGCGTGGAATTCCGTTTCGACACGCGCGTCGAGAATATCGATGCGTTGCTGCAACAGGGCTACGCCACGGTGTTCATCGCCATCGGCGCGCAGAGCGGCGACCGGCTGGGGATACCGGGCGACGACCTGCCCAATGTGGTGGACAGCCCGACCTTCCTGCGCGCCGTGACCCAGGGCCTGGTGGGCACAGAAGCATCCGGCATCATGGTCGGCAAGCATGTCGCGGTGATCGGCGGCGGCAATGTCGCCACCGACAACAGCCGCTCCACGCGCCGCCTCGGTGGCGAGCAGGTGGACCTGGTGTACCGCCGCAGCCGCGAGGAAATGCCGGCACGCCCGGAAGAAGTGCAGGGCTGCATCGAGGAAGGCGTGAATCTGCGCTTCCTCAGCATGCCGAAAAAAATCGAGCTCAATGCTAGCGGCACGTCGCGCCTCAGCATCACCTACGCCGCCATGCAACTGGGCGAACCGGATGCCAGCGGGCGGCGCCGTCCGGTCGAGATTCCCGGCAGCGAGCAGCGGGAAGACGTTGATCTGGTCATCGCCGCCATCGGCCAGCACCCGCAGGTCTTCCCCGGCTTCGGCGTGCGCACCGACCCCAACGGCCGCATCCAGGTGCGCGAGGATAGCCTGCTGACCAGCCGCCCCGGCGTGTTCGCCGGCGGCGACGCGGTACTCGGACCGGCCAGTCTGATCGACGCGGTGGCCCAGGGACGCAAGGCCGCCGCGGCGATGGATGCTTTTCTCGGCGGCGATGGCGACATCGAGGAAAAGCTGCTGCCCGACGACTGGGAGTCCGATCCGCGCATCGGCCGCGAGCAAGGCTTCAACCAGGTCCAGCGCTTTCATCCCGTCTTCATCGACCCGGCGGCGCGCCACAACTGGAACGAAGTCGAGCTTGGTTTCGATGAATCCACCGCCCAGGCCGAGGCGCTGCGCTGCCTAAAGTGCAATCTGGCGGCGCAGATTAGCAATGCGCTGCTGCCACCGGAGTCCTGGCTGGAGTTCAACGCCGCCAACGTGGCCGGAGCGAGCACCGAGTCCGGGGTGTTCCAGTTGCTCGATGCCGACAAGAAAGTGCTGACGATCAAGGGCGTCGAACACTTGCGCGCAGGGTTGGAAGAGCTGCTGGAAAAAGCCGATAGCGCCAGCTTCTTCGTCGTCGAGGCAGCGCCTTTCTACAGCCAGCGCGAGAACCAGTTGATCCAGGCCTACATG
>CAYHXK010000234.1:0-4769 GCA_964360125.1 uncultured Sterolibacterium sp. | reverse complement strand
GGTGGCGCCATGAATTTCGACCGTGCGCGCCCGTCCGCCGAGCGTGCGCGAGGATTCGAAGACCGTGACCGGCATGCCGCGAGCCGCCAGTTCCGCCGCTGCCGCCATGCCGGCATAACCGGCGCCGATGATGGCCACACGCGGCTGCCCGCTTAATTCATCAGCCATGTTTTCCATGTCAGCCAGAGTTTGCGCAGCGGCGTCAGCGCGATGCGGCGGTCGAGTACGCGGCAGCCGTCACGCCTGATCTCGGCGAGCAGGCTGCGGTAAATCGCCGCCATCATCAGGCCGGCCCGTTGCGCCTTGCGGTCGCATGGCGGCAGCTGGGCGAGGGCCTGGGCGTAGGTGTGTTCGGCGCGCTCGATCTGGAATTCCATCAGGCGGCGGAAGTTGTCGCTGTATTTCGCGGCCAGGATGTCGCTCAGTGAAACCGCGAAACGCTGGAGTGCGTCCAGTGGCAGATAGACCCGGCCGCGCCGCGCATCCTCCCCGACATCGCGGATGATGTTGGTGAGCTGGAAGGCGAGACCCAGGTCATGGGCGTATTTAAGCGTGCGGCGCTCCCGATAGCCGAAAATTTCGGCGGCGAGCAGTCCTACCACGCTGGCGACGCGATAGCAGTAGAGGTTCAGCGCCTTGAAATCGAGGTAGCGGGTCTGGTCGAGATCCATCTGCATGCCGTCGATGATTTCGAGCAGTTGTTCGCGCGGCAAGGGAAACGCTTGCAAAGCGGCATGCAACGCCTGGGTGACCGGATGGGTCGGCTGCCCATGGTATAGCGCGGCAACTTCATCGCGCCACCAAGCCAGCTTGGCGCGGGCCAGTTGCGGGTCGGGACATTCGTCCACGACATCATCCACTTCACGGCAGAAGGCATAGAGGGCAGTGATCGCCTGGCGACGCGGCGGCTCCAGGAACAGAAAACTGTAATAGAAGCTGGAGCCGCTGGCCGCGGCGCGCTGCTGGCAATATTCGTCGGGAGTCATTTAGTCTGTCAGGGCGCGCCACAGCAGCCGCGGCCAGTCGAGCGGTTTCAATACCGGACGGTGGCGGAGGACATCGTAATCGACGGCCTCGATTTTTTCCAGGATGCGCAGTCCGCCTGCAACGATCAGGCGCAATTCCAGGCCGATGCGGCCGGGGAGGCTGCGGCCGAGCGGGGCGCCAGCGAGCATCATGCTGCGCGCGCGCTCGACCTGATAGCGCAGCAGGGCGCGCCAGTTGGCATCCACCGTGGCGCCGGCGATCTGGGTTTCGCTGACGCCGAAACGCGCAAGATCTTCCTGCGGCAGGTAAATCCGGCCCCTGGCATAGTCACTGCCGATGTCCTGCCAGTGGTTGATCAGTTGCAGGCTGGAGCAGATGGCGTCCGACCATGCCAGTCGCTGCGGGGTTTCCGCGCGGTAGAGGCGCAATAGCAGGCGGCCCACGGGATTTGCGGAACGACGGCAATACTCCATGAGTTCAACGAAACTGGCATAGCGGGTTTTGCTTAAGTCCTGGGTAAAGGCATCGAGCAGGTCGCCAAGCAAAGGGAGCGGCAAATCGTAGGTGGCGACCGCCCTGCTGAGCTGCTTGAAGATCGGATCCTGCGTGGTTGCGCCGGCCGCAATGCCGGCCAGTTCTCTGCGGTAGCGGTCAAGTTGGCGCAGTCGTTCGGCAATTGGCAGATCGCCTTCGTCGGCAATGTCGTCGGCGCTGCGGGCAAACCAGTAAATGGCGGCGACCGGCGCGCGCAGGGGAAGCGGCAACAGCCAGGAGGCAACAGGGAAATTCTCGTAGTGGTCGACTGGCATCGGCGCTAGTGCGATGTAAGCTAAGGTAACTTCAGGCATCGGGAACACCCGCTGATAGCCTGTCGGCATGGGCAGTGCGACATACAGTATAGAGGCGAATCGGTTAGAATGGCTGGACGGCAAGCGTGATGCAAGCGTAAGCGTGATTGCAGGCAGTGGTGAAAGAGCGGAATGCTGTGGATATTCTCCGCGCGCGATGCCTAGGCGTGATTTGTTTGGAGTGTTGCCCAGGTGGCGAAATTGGTAGACGCAGCAGGTTTAGGTCCTGCCGCCGCAAGGTGTGGGGGTTCGAGTCCCTTCCTGGGCACCAGCTTGAGTATCTGAATTCACCCATCCCTGCCTGGATCTCCGGGGGTTTGCCGCTGTAGTCCAAGATTACCCGACGGTCAGCGGACGCCCGTTGTCCTTCGCTCCGAGTTGCAGAATGTATGGTACCGCCCTGTGCGCCCAGTCCTGCGGCGACGGGTAGCCGCTGGCGTCGTTGCCGAAACTGGTGCGCAGCATATCGGTGTCGATGATGCCGGGATTGAGCGGAATTGCCGCCATCCCACGGGGCAATTCCTGAGCCATGGCGCGCGTCATTCCTTCGATGGCCCACTTGCTGGCGCAATACGGAGAAACCAGGGCGCTGGTTGCGCGACCCCAGCCAGAACTGAAATTCACGATTACTCCGCTACCTCGTGCAATCATCGCAGGTACGAAATGACGGATGAGGTTGGCAACTCCCTTGATATTGACATCGATCACAGAGGAAAACTCCACGGCTGGAACCTCCCAAAGCGACGCGTTTTGGTTTACCAAGGCGGCATTGTTGATCAGTATGTCCGGCAGCTTCTCGCTGCCCAGAATCTTGCCGGCCCAGACGGCTACTTGGCGATCATCACTGACGTCAAGTGCTTGAAACTGGTGGGGGGCGCGGTATTTCCCCTTGAGTTCCGCTATGCCCTGCTTGCTTCGGCCGCAACCTATAACGACATGGCCGAGACGAATGAATTCGGTCGTCATGGCGCGCCCGAGTCCGCGAGTAACCCCGCTGATCAATATTGTTTTGTGGTCCTTCAAGTTTCACTCCCGGCATGGATGACATGCGAAATGTTGAACTTTCCTGAATTTATTGGTTGGATCCGGTCAAATGGTCGAGATGCAGGTCGTGATATAATTCAAAATTGAAATAGGCATGGTAATACTTGTCATTTCTTCGCGATAATTCTGTTCATCTCATGATCGAATCTTACGTTGAGATTGGCGGGAGAGGGGATGGTTCCGGTGTTATTGATTCCCCGCGAAGAGTCCATCGGGTAACGAATCAATCAGCCCTCTTACTTTCAACAGTTTGATGCAATATTTTGAAATAATTGCAGACTTGCCAGTCATTTAACTTTTTGTAAGAAACCCAGGAATTTTTTAATGCAGACGAATCAGGAAAACAGCGCCGTTGGCGCGCCGGTCAATCCCGCCGTCAGCGCTTCGGTAAGCGCTTTGGAGCGACGCTTTGATATGAGTGTACCGCTGGCTGCCATCGACCAGGACGTGGAAAAACGCCTCAAGAATCTGGCGCGCACCGTGAAAATGGCCGGTTTCCGCCAGGGCAAGGTGCCTTTCAAGATGGTTGCCCAGCAGTACGGCCCGCAGGCGCGTTCTGAAGCCATAGGCGCGGCAGTGGAGAAGATTTTTGGCGACAAGGTGCGCGAACAGAAGCTGCGGGTGGCCGGCTATCCTCGCATAGAACCCAAGAGCGGTGATGACAAGACCCGGATCGAGTTTTCGGCTGTGTTCGAAGTGTACCCTGAGATAAAGCTGGGCGAAGTGAGCGGCCGTGAGATCGAAAGGCCGGTGCTGACAGTCACGGATGTCGAGCTTGACCAGACAATCGAAGTCCTCCGCAAACAGCGCACTACTTATGTTGAAGTTGAGCGCGCAAGCGCCAGCGGCGATCGCGTTGTGCTCGATTTTATCGGCAGTCGCGAGGGCGAAAAATTCCCGGGAGGCGAGGGTACTGATTTTGCAATGCAGCTTGGCGGCGGCCAGATGCTCCCGGATTTCGAAACCGCAGTGACCGGCATGCCGGCAGGGGAGGTCAAGACTTTCGACCTGACCTTCCCGGCCGAGTATCAGGCCAAGGAGCTCGCCGGCCAGACGGTGCAATTCGAGGTGACGGTGAAACGCGTCGAGGGACCGCAATTACCCGAACTGGATGCCGAGTTTGCCAGGACTCTCGGCATCACTGACGGCGATGTCGCGAAAATGCGCGATGAGGTCAGGGAGAATCTCGAGCGCGAGGTGAAAAAGCGCCTCATGGCCAGGATCAAGAACCATGCAATGGATGTTTTGCTGGCGGTGAATCCGATTCAAGTTCCGAATTCCCTGATCGACCTGGAGTCGCGTCAGATGGCCGAAGCAGCGCTGCGCGACCTTGAAGCACGCGGTATGTCGGCGAAGAATGTGCCGGTGGAACCTTCGTGGTTTACCGGGCAGGCGAAGCGACGAGTCAGCCTCGGTCTGCTGCTCACGGAAGTGGTCAAGGAGCATCAATTATTCGCCAAACCCGAGCAGGTGCGCGCGGTGATCGACGAATTCGCCGAGACCTACGAGGACCCGGCCGAAGTGGTGCGCTGGTATTATTCACAGCCACAGCGTTTGTCCGAAGCCGAGGCGCTGGTGGTGGAAAACAACGTGGTGGATTGGATGCTGGCCAATGCCAAGGTGGTCGACAAACCCATCGCCTTCGATGAATTGATGGGTAACGGAGCATGACGATGTCTATTAGACAGGGCGGCAACGAATGGGATCCGAACATGCTCGGCCTGGTGCCGATGGTGATCGAGACGAGCGGCCGCGGTGAGCGAGCCTACGACATCTATTCGCGCCTGTTGCGCGAACGAGTGGTGTTCCTGGTCGGTCCGGTGAACGATGTCACCGCCAACCTGGTGGTGGCGCAGCTGCTGTTCCTGGAGTCGGAAAACCCGGACAAGG
>CAYHXK010000233.1:0-4772 GCA_964360125.1 uncultured Sterolibacterium sp. | reverse complement strand
GGTTCGTTGCAACTGCAACTGTTCGAAGCCTGCGCCGAAGCCGAGTTGTGGGCGCCGACTTTCATCGTAGACTACCCGGCCGAAGTCTCGCCGCTGGCGCGGCGCAACGACGCCAACCCGGAGATCACCGAACGCTTCGAGCTGTTCATCGTCGGCCGCGAAATCGCCAACGGTTTCTCCGAGCTGAACGATGCCGAGGACCAGGCGGCGCGCTTCCAGGAACAGGCCCAGGCCAAGGAAGCCGGCGACGAGGAAGCCATGTACTACGACGCCGACTTCATTCGCGCCCTCGAATACGGCCTGCCGCCGACCGGCGGCTGCGGCATCGGCATCGACCGGCTGGTGATGCTGCTGACCGACAGCCCCAACATCCGCGATGTAATCCTGTTTCCACAAATGCGCCCGGAATAATGCCGCGCCGCTCAAGAGCCAACCAGGCGGATCCGCTGCAGGCACTACCCAACATCGGCCCCGCCACCGCCGCCGACCTGCATCTGCTCGGCATCACCCAACCCGAACAACTCAAGGGACGCGATCCTTTCGAACTGTACCAGCGGCTGTGCAACCTGACCGGCCAGCGTCACGATCCTTGCGTGCTGGACGTTTTCATCGCCACAGTCCGCCATGTCGAGGGCGCGCCGGCGCTGCCCTGGTGGCACTACACTGCAGAACGCAAGCGGCTGCAAGCCGCCCTAAGACCATCCAAGCAGTAACCCTCCTGCCGGCGCCACTGGCTTTTACCACCGACGGCACCCCGTATTCAGCCGCGTATGACGACATCTACCATTCCGCCGCCGGCGGCGTGAGCCAGGCGCGCCATGTCTTTCTAAACGGCAACGGACTGCTGGGCGAGCAGGCGCGCTGGCGTGGGCGCGAACGCTTCGTCATCGTCGAGACCGGTTTCGGCCTCGGCCTCAACTTCCTCGCCACCTGGCAGGCCTGGCGCGACGACCCCCAGCGCTGCGCGCGGTTGCACTTCGTCTCTTTCGAAAAACACCCGTTTTCCGCCGCCGACCTTGCTGTACTGCATCAACGCTGGCCGCAACTGGCGGACTGTGCGCAGCGCCTGCGGGGCCAATGGCCGAATTTGCTGCCGGGCGCGCATCGCCTGCAGTTCGAGGACGAGCGCCTGATCCTGACGTTGTTCTTCGGCGATGCACAGGAGTTGCTGCCCAAGTTGCGCGCCCGCGCCGATGTCTTTTACCTTGACGGTTTCGCGCCGGATAAAAACCCGGCGATGTGGTCGCCGCGCGTCTTCTCCAGCCTGGCGCGCCTGGCTGCCGACGACGCCACGCTCGCCACCTGGTCGGTTGCCGCCGCGGTGCGCACCGGGCTATCGGCATGCGGCTTTGTCATCGAAACGACACCGGGCTTCAGCCCCAAACGCCAAATGTCGCGCGGAACATTCCGGATCAAGCGTCACGTTGGCGATGCAGCGACGATGTCCGAAACTCCGCCGGGCCAGCGCCGCGCCATGGTCATCGGCGCCGGACTGGCCGGTTGCGCCGCGGCCGAGCGCCTCGCCGCGCGCGGCTGGGAAGTCACGGTGATCGACGCGGCCGGCGCTCCGGCGCAGGGCGCCTCCGGCAACCCCGCCGGGGTGTTGCGGCCGCAGCCCAGCCTTGACGACAACCCAATGGCGCGACTCAGCCGGGCCGCTTTCCTGCATGCGCTGCGCCACCTGCACGGCATGACCGAGGCCGGACTGCCCATGCGCTGGGATGATTGCGGCGTGCTGTATCTGGCGCGCGACCCTTCGCATGCAATGGTACAGCGCCGCATCGCCGCCAGCCTGACGTCCACGCCCGATTACCTGCGCTTCGTCGAACGCGACCAAGCCGCAGTACTGGCACGCTGGCCCGTCACTGTCGGCGGCTGGTGGTTTCCCGGCGGCGGCTGGGTGCAGCCGGCCAGCCTGTGCCACGCCAATCTGCAACGCCATGCCGGCCGCATCCTGTCCCGCTTCGGCTCTGCGGTCGCCAGCATCGAACGCCATGGCGACGAATGGCGCGCGCTGGACCAAGAGGGCTCTGTCATCGCTACGGCACCGCACTTGATACTTGCCAACGCCACCGATGGGCGCCGCCTGGCCGGTGGCGCCGCCGCTGCCCAGCTGCCCTTGCGCAACGCGCGCGGCCAGGTCAGCCTGCTGACCCAAGCGGCGACCGCCCCCGTCGAACTCGTGGTGGGCCAGGACGGCTACCTGACGCCGGCGCTGGATGGCGTCCGCTGTGCCGGCGCCAGCTTCAGCGTCGACGACGAAGAAGCGGATACGCGCCTCGCCGACCACTGTGACAACCTGGCCCGGCTCTCTGCGATGCTGCCCGGCTATGCCAGGAATATCGATCCGGCAACCCTCGCCGGCCGGGTCGGCTTCCGCTCATTGACCCTGGACCGGATGCCGATCGTCGGCGCCATCGCCGCGCCGGACCTGGCCCAGGCGGCCCTCCCCGCGATCACCCGGATGGCCGGAATGCCGCGCCAGCCAGGCTTGTATGGCCTGCTCGGACTGGGCTCGCGCGGACTGGTGTGGGCGACGCTGGCCGCCGAACTGCTGGCCGCGCAAATCGAAGGCGAACCGCTGCCGCTGGAAGGCGACCTGGTCGACGCGGTCGATCCGGCCCGCTTCCTGCTGCGTCGCGCGCGCCGGGGAATCTAAGAATAAATACTTTAGGCGACTTTTCGGAGTGGCCCTTTTCATCGGTGTGGCAGAAACTCTCCACCGCCGAACGTCGGTTCCAAGCCATGCATCCGCCTTCCACGCTTACGCGACAGGCGTTGTCGCACGTGCATACTCCCGCCTACGAAAAGACGAGGTCACTGTTGATGACTGCCGGGGAAATCGACGCTATGATGGGCGGGGTCAGGCCATAAAAGCATAAGGCGCATCAAGTTAACCCCTTCTCCGGGAGAAAGAAGGGAACCACCGCCCCAGTCCACCGGCGTGCAGTGACGACATGGAGATCGGCCTGGCACATGGAGATACACCCGTGCGGCGCATTATCGCTACGCCCTATGCGCCCTACTGTGTTGAGAATTTCTGACTAATGCCATACTTGGATGGAAACAAGGCGATGCTGAATCGAACGAAAATCGTCACCCGGCTGACCTTTGCTTTCACGCTGATGCTTCTGGGCGCCCTGGTACTGGGCTTCCTGGGGGTGCGCAGCGTTACCCTGCTGTCCGGGATCAGCACCGACTTCTTCCGGCACCCGTTCGCCGTAACGACCGCCATACTCGAAGTGAAAGCGGATGTCCTCGCCACCGGGATGATCAGGAGCAGCCTGGTGAGCAATACCAATCCGGCCGAGACCGGCCAATTGCAGAAGAAGTTGTCCGCGACCACGGCCAGAATCGACAAAAATATGGCGACGGTGCACGAGCGCTACCTGGGCAATTCCGCGGATTTGGCCCTGATCGACCAGGCCTTGGCCGACTGGCGGGCCGCCCGCGACGAAACCCTGGCGCTGGCGCTCGGCGGACGCCGCGCCGAAGCCGCCGCCCTGAACGACGGCCGCGACGCCCTGTTGGTCGATGCCGTATTGAAGGCAGTCGACAAGGTTGCTGAATTTGCCGCCACCAAAGCCGCCGCGTTCGAACAGGCGGCGGTGAGTGAGAGAAACCAGGCGATGGTGGTTATCGCCTTCATGCTCGCCTTGATCGTCACCGGCGGCGCCGCCGTGGCTTTCCTGATCACCCGCAGCATCAGGCAGTCGCTGGAAGTCGTCGTCGTGGCGGTTCAAAGCCTGATCAAGGACAGCACGGATAAAGTCTTCGTCGCGGAAGCAGTCGGGGCGGGAGACCTGAGCAAGGAGATTGTCCTCTCGGAACCCCTGCTATTCGACCTTGACAGTCTGCCCAAGGACGAGTTGGGCGTCCTGATGAAGACGGTATCCCACCTCAGCGAGGTTCAATGCGCGCTCGACGAAGCCTTTCTGCATATGACCAAGTCATTGCGGGCGGCGCACGAGTCCGTACAGGAGCGCGACTGGCTGAAGACCGGGCGCAACGAACTGAATTTCCTGATCCGCGATGAGCAGAGCACGGTCGAGATCGCAGACAAGGTGCTGGGTTTTCTGGTGACCTACCTCAAGGCCGGCGTCGGCGCTCTCTACCTGTTCGACGAGCGCGCCGTAAAGCTTGCCCTCACCGCCACCTACGCCATGACCAAGGACCTGAAACTCGGCGAGCATTTCCGTCTGGGCCAGGGAGTGATCGGGCAGGCGGCGCGGGAACAGAAAATCGTTTTCCTCACCGATGTGCCGCCCGGCTATCTGCCGATCGGCTCCGCCCTGGGCGAGTCGGCGCCGAAGCTCGTCGTCGCCATTCCACTGCTGCATGGCAACCGTCTCGTCGGTGTCATCGAGATCGGCACTTTCCGTGAATTCAGCGACAACGAGTTGAAGTTTCTGGAACTGGCCAGGGAAGGGATCGCCATCGCCATCGACGCCAATCTCTCGCACCAGCGGACGGCCGAACTCCTCGAGGAGACCGAGCAGCAGACCGAGGAGCTGCGGGTGCAGCAGGAGGAACTTCAACAAAGTAACGAGGAACTCGAAGAACGGGCACAGATGCTGGAACAGCAGCGCGAAAATATCCGTCTCAAGAACCAGGAGATCGAAACCGCCAGCCAGGTCCTGCATGAGAAGGTGGCGGAACTCGAGCGGGTCAGCACCTACAAGTCGGAATTCCTCGCCAACATGTCGCATGAGCTGCGCACCCCGCTCAACAGCCTGATGATTCTCTCCAGCCTGCTGAAGCAGAACAAGGAC
>CAYHXK010000232.1:0-4779 GCA_964360125.1 uncultured Sterolibacterium sp. | reverse complement strand
CCGTGCAGCCCAAACCGGCGACGGCCAAACCCACTCCCAGCACGATGCGGTTCATGGTGACCTCCTCGGTTCAACTGCCCGGGGAGTCCCCTCGGCCCCCCCTCCGACTCGTCCCGCAACATCATCAGGATGATCGACGACACGAGTGGATGCAAGGAGATTCTCGCGGGGGCTCCCGACGAGCGATCCGGCCACCGCGGACGACTCGGACATGGCGCGCCGCGACCTCGAGGATCGTCCTGTCGATGACTCCGCGACTTCCGTCGTCCCGCGACGGCAACGGCCGCGGGGGCGTCTGAGCGGACGCGTCTTCCCTGTTGACAGGCGCCCTTGCGTGATTAATGTCCGGCCGCTCGATAGAGCCTCTTGGCACAACGGATGATGGAGGTCCCGACATGGCAGCGAAAGTACTGAAGTTCCACCAGAACGCGCGCGAGCGGATCATGGTCGGCGTGAACACGCTGGCCGATACGGTGAAGGTGACTCTCGGTCCGCGTGGTCGCAACGTGGTCCTGGAGAAGTCCTGGGGTTCGCCGACGGTCACCAAGGACGGCGTGACGGTCGCCAAGGAGATCGAGCTCGAGGACAAGTTCGCGAACATCGGCGTGCAGATGGTCAAGCAGGTCGCCGATGAATCGTTCAACTGCATCAGCGTCGATGGCGACACCTCGACCAACGATTCTTTCATCCTGATTGCTACCGGCGCCGCCAACAACCCCGAGATCCTCGGCGCCGACAGCGCCGAATACCTCGCCCTGCGCACCGCCGTCACCGATGTTGCCGCCGAGCTGGCGCAAGCCATCGTGCGCGACGGCGAAGGCGCCACCAAGTTCATTACAATCACCGTCAGCGGCGGACTCGATACCGCCGAGTGCAGGACGGTCGGCTATGCCATAGCACATTCACCGCTGGTGAAAACCGCTTTCTTCGCTTCCGATCCCAATCTCGGCCGGATCCTCGCCGCCATCGGCAATGCCGCCCAAACCTGCGCAACACTCGCCGATCTGGACGTCAGGACCGTCAAGCTTTGGCTGGGCGACACACTGGTCGCGGAATATGGCGGCCGCGCTCCCAGCTACCACGAAGCGGACGGCGCGCGCGCCATGGCGCCCAGCGAGATCCTTGTCCGCGTCGACCTGGGCCGCGGTACCGCCCAGGCGCAGCTGTGGACTTGCGATCTATCCTATGACTATGTCAAGATCAATGCCGACTATCGAAGTTGATCCGCTCGTCGCTGGAAACCTGGAGTCAACCCTGAAACGGCATGAGTCCCATCTCTAAAATCCTCGGCAAATCAGCCCATATCGCCTATGGCGACGCGAAGCAGACCACGCCCCGGACCTTGAGGAATGCGCTGCAGGAGAGCGAGGAGCGTTACCGCTGCCTGGTGCGGCTCACTTCGGATTGGACCTGGGAACAGGACCAGGATTTTCGCTATACCTTCCACGAAGGCACTGTGCTAAACACCGGCATTGAGCAAAACGATTTCATAGGCAAGACTCGCTGGGAATTACCGATCAGGGGTTTTGACGAAAAGTTATGGGCGGCGCACAGGGCGCAGCTTGAGGCTCATCAACCATTCCGGGATCTGGAATACCCGGTCGAGGATGAGGATGGCAGCGTTCGTTGGTACAGCGCCAGTGGCTTTCCGTTGTTCGATCAACTGGGGAATTTCAAGGGCTACCGTGGGATTGGCAGGGACATTTCCGATCGCAAGCGAGCTGAAACGGCGTTGAAGGAAAGCGAGCAGCGACTCAAGCTGGCGCTAGTGGCCTCGCACCTGACCTTGTGGGACTACAACATCGCCAGCGGCATTGTGTATCTTTCCGAATCCTGGTCGGAACTTCTGGGCGGCGCGAAAATGGCCACCATTACTACGTTCAAGGAGCTTTCCAAGCTGGTCCCGATGGAGGATCGACCCGGCGTGGTCAAGGCGTTCAATGACGCCAGCAAAGGTTCGGCCGCCGGCTATCAGATCGAGCACCGCATCAAAACGCCCGCCGGCGGGCTTATCTGGACCGTCAGCGAAGGCCAGGTCATCGAGCGGAACACGGCCGGCCGTGCGTTGCGGATGATCGGCACCATCCGCGACATCACCGAGAAAAAGCAGACCGCAGAAATCATCTGGAAACAGGCGAACTTCGATATCTTGACCGGGTTGCCGAATCGCCGCCTGTTTCATGACCGCCTGGATCAGGAAATCAAGAAGATGCAGCGCGCGAGTCAGCCGCTGGCGCTGCTATTCATCGATCTCGACCGCTTCAAGGATGTAAACGATACCCTCGGTCACTCCATCGGCGACCTCCTGCTCATCGAAGCGGCGCGCCGCATCGGCGACTGCGTACGCGCCTCGGACACGGTGGCGCGCCTCGGCGGCGACGAATTCACCGTCATCATGCCCTCTCTCACCGACATCAAGCGCGTCGGCGAACTTGCCCAGGCCATGCTTAAAGTACTGTCCACCCCCTTTGAGCTTGGCGGCGAGGTCGCTTACGTTTCCGCCAGTATCGGGATAGCGATATTCCCCGACGACGCGGAGGAAACAGAATCCCTGATCAAGCATGCCGACCAGGCCATGTATTCGGCGAAGGAAAAGGGGCGTAACTGTTTCAGCTTTTTCTCCTCCTCGATGCAAGTGATGGCGCAGGCGCGCATGCAACTCGGCAAGGATCTGCGCGGAGCGCTCGGCGCCGGACAACTGATGGTGTATTACCAGCCGATCGTCGATCTGGCCACCGGTAAAATCGTCAAGGCCGAGGCCTTGGTGCGCTGGAACCATCCAGTCCGCGGCATGGTCGATCCGGCGGAATTCATTCCGCTGGCGGAGGAACTCAATCTGATTTGCGAGATCGGCGACTGGGTGTTCAAAGAGTCGGCCGACAAGGTCAAGGCATTGTGCGAAATGGATCTTGACTGCGTTCAGATCAGCGTGAATAAGTCGCCTCGCCAGTTCCACTCCGGCAAGACGCAGCAAACCTGGATCGAGTATATGAAGAACATCGACCTGCCTGCATCATGCATCAACATCGAGATCACCGAGGGCCTGCTGCTCGACAATCATCCGGAGATCTCCGAAAAACTCATGCTGTTCCGCGATGGCGGGGTGCAAATCTCCCTCGACGATTTCGGCACCGGCTATTCGGCCATGTCCTATCTGAAAAAGTTTGAAATCGATTACCTGAAGATCGACCAGTCTTTTGTTCGCGACATGTCCATCGATCCGGGAGACCGGGCGATCGCCGAAGCCATCATCGTCATGGCGCACAAGTTGGGGCTCAAGGTGGTTGCCGAAGGCGTGGAAACCGTCGAGCAACTGGAACTCCTGATCGCCGCCGGATGCAACTACGGTCAGGGCTATTTTTTCGCCAGGCCGATGCCGTCCGATGAATTCGATACCCTGCTCGCCAACTGGAATCCGCGCATCATCCGGTCGGGATAGCTATAAGCCTGAAAACGGCGTTTCACCGCAAAGGACGCAGAGGACGCAAAGGAAAGCAAGGAATTGGCGAATTGTTGCACCTCACTTGCAGGGTGGATCGACTATGTTGCATCAGCATTTGAATTCCTTTGCGTCCTCTGCGTCCTTTGCGGTGAAATGCAGTTTTTGGTTCATTTCACGCGCATGCCGGGCTGGGCGCCGCTGTCGGGAGAGAGCAGGAACAGGCCGGAAGATTGGTCGTCAGTATCCGAGGCGGCCAGCACCATGCCCTCGGACAAACCGAATTTCATCTTGCGCGGCGCGAGGTTGGCGACCATCACGGTGAGACGGCCAACCAGCGTCGCCGGGTCGTAGGCCGACTTGATGCCGGCAAAGACGGTGCGGGTCCTTTCCTCGCCAAGGTCGAGGGTGAGTTTCAAAAGCTTTTCGGCGCCCTCGACCTGCTCGGCATTGGCGATGCGGGCGATGCGCAAGTCGATTTTGGAGAAGTCGTCGATGTTGATGAAGGATTCCACCGGCTTGTCTGTCTGCATTTTGTCCTCGCTTTTCTGCTGGTGCTGGGCATGCCGCTGCGGGGAGTGCGGCGATTGTGACTCTGCGGCCGGCGCCAGCGACTCGCGGTTGGCCTCGACCAGCGCCTCGATCTGTTGTGGTTCGATGCGCTGCATCAGGTGTGTGTAGGGTTGCATCGTCCCCAAAATCAGGCCGTGACTTAACGCATTCCAGTCGAGGCTAATGCCAAACATATCCTTTTCGATCCGCGCAGCCGTCTGGGGCAGCACGGGTTTCAAGTAGACGGTCAGGATGGCGAAGTAGCGCAGGCAGGCGCTGCATATTAGGTGCAAACGGCCATCCTGGGCAGGATCCTTGGCAAGTTGCCAAGGGGCCATGTCATTAATGTAGATGTTGGCTGTGTCAGCGAGTGCCATGATTCGCCGGATGGCGCGACCGAAGTCGCGTTGCTCATAGTCGTCAGCGATATCGTCTGCCGCCGACAGAAGCTCTCGCTCGACATTCATGTCGCGTTCGGTATAGTTTGAACCTGAGAGGGGCAATAGTTTGCCGCCGAAACGCTTAGTGACGAAGCCGGCGACACGGCTGGCGATGTTGATGTACTTGCCGATCAGGTCGGAGTTAACCCGGGCGGCGAAGTCTTCCAGGTTGAGGTCGATGTCTTCCATCGTGCCGTTCAGCTTGGCGGCGTAGTAGTAGCGCAGCCACTCGGGGTTGAGACCCAACTGGAGGTAGGATGCGGCGGTGATGAAAGTGCCGCGCGACTTGGACATCTTGGCGCCGTCCACGGTGAGGAAGCCGTGGGCGAAAATGCCGGTGGGGGTGCG
>CAYHXK010000231.1:0-4800 GCA_964360125.1 uncultured Sterolibacterium sp. | reverse complement strand
TGGCGGAAATGTTGCCGATACAAGTGAGCGACAGCTTGAGGGGGCTGGACAAGGCGGCAATTCTGGCGTGGTGGAAGGGTGGCGCGGTAAACAACAGTTCGTAATCGTCGCCGCCTGTGAGCTGGCACTCTTGCGCCAGGGCAGCGTCCTTGGGGGCGGAGCGGGCTGCGGCGTCGGGTAGCCGGTCGCAGTGCACAGTCGCCGCCATGCCGGAGCGTTCGAGAATGTGGCCGAGGTCGGCGAGCAGCCCGTCGGAAATGTCGATGGCCGCGTTCGCCAGTTCGCGCAGGGCGATGCCGAGGGCGACGCGCGGTTGGGGGCGCAGCAGGGCGGCGAGGCAGGCGCCTAGCGCCGGTTCGCGCAGCAGGCAGCGCCCTTGCAGGTGCGCCAAGCCCAGTGCGGCCCGACCCGGCGCGCCGGAAACCCAGATCTCGTCGCCGGGGCGGGCGCCGGAGCGCAGCAGTGCCTGGCTCCGGTTACCCTCCACGGGCACTTCGCCGGTGACGGTGACGCAGAAATTCATCGGTCCGCGGGTGGTGTCCCCGCCGATGACGTCGATCCCGAACGCTGCCGCACATTCGAAGAAACCGCTGGCGAAGGCGGCGAGCCAGTCCTCGTCGGCCTCCGGGAGGGCGGCCGCCAGCAGCGCCCAGCGCGGCTGCGCGCCCATCGCCGCCAGGTCGGAAAGATTCACGGCCAGGGTCTTCCAGCCCAGCGCGGCGGGATCGGTGTCCGGCATGAAGTGAGTGCCGGACACCAGCATGTCGGTGGACATCACCAGTGCCATGCCGGGCGATGGGCGCACGATGGCGCCGTCGTCGCCCGCGCCGAGCAGCGTGTGCGCGGTCGGCCGGGTGAAGTAGCGGGCGATCAGATCAAATTCGGAAGGCACTATCACCACCAGGACACTGCATAATTCAGCAACAGAAGCGGCCCGCGGCGATTTCCCGGCCGTCCCGCCGTTTACCTTTTTCCGGCCTCAAGCGGCCGCAGTACCGGCGCCAACTGGTCGAGCACCCCATTGACGAACTTGTGACCATCGGTGCCGCCGAAGTCCTTGGCCAGTTCGATGGCTTCGTTGAGGATGACGCGATAGGGCGTCTCGGGAAAGTGGCTGAATTCGCAGGCGGCGAGCAGCAGTATGCCGCGCTCGATGGGCGATATTTCCATCCACGGACGATCAACATGCGGCGTCAGCAATTCCCGCAGGGCGGCGGCATTGTCGAGCGTCTGCTTGAGCAAGGAGCGATACAGCGTGTTATCGGCCTTGCCGAAACCGGCGACACCCGCCGCCTGGGCTTCGATGGCCGCCTGATCCTGGCCGCCGACTTGCCATTGGTAGAGGCCTTGCAGGACGAACTCGCGGGCGCGACGGCGCGGATTGGAGGGCCGTCTCCCCGCCTTGGCGCTAACCGATGGGGTGAGGCTCATTTGGCCTTGACTAACCTGAGCAGATTGGCCATCTCGATGGCGGCCTGGGCTGCTTCCGCGCCCTTCTGCGCCATGCGCACCAGCGCCTGATCGTCGTCCTCTGTGGTCAGCACCGCATTGGCGATCGGGATGCCGCAATTCAGCTGTACGTCGGCGATGCCGCGCGCCGATTCGTTGGCAACGATTTCGAAGTGATAGGTTTCGCCGCGGATGATGCAGCCGATGGCGACCAGCGCATCGAATTTGCCGCTTTGCGCCATGGATTGCAGAATCAGCGGAAGCTCCAGCGCGCCGGGTACGCTGGATATCGTCATATCGGCCGCAGCCACGCCCAGGCGCTTCAGTTCGTCGGCGCAGGCGGACAGCAGGCCTTCGCCGATATCGGGGTTGAAGCGGCTCATGACGATGCCGACGCGCAGGCCGTGGCCGGCGAGGGTGGGTTCGAGTTCCAGTATGTCATCGAAGCGTGCCATGAAAAACTCCTTAACTCTTGCTGCCGTCGGGCGACAGGTAGCCGCAGATTTCGAGGCCGAAACCAGTCATGCTGGGCATTTTGCGCGGGCTGGCCATCAAACGCATCTTGCCGATGCCGAGGCTGCGCAGGATCTGCGCGCCGATGCCATAGAGGCGTGGATCCCATTTGGCGCCGGGGCGCGCGGCAGGCAGTTCGTCGCGGAATGCGGCGAGCAGGTCGGCGCCGGCCTCGGCGCGGCGCAGGAGAACGATCACGCCGCTGCCGGCGGCGGCGATGGTTTGCATCGCCTGATCGACGCTGAAAGTGTGGCGATGGCTCTGGCAGTCGAGGAAGTCGAGTACCGAGATCGGTTCATGCACGCGCACCAGGGTTTCGTTCTCGGGGCGAATCTCGCCCAGGGAGAGGGCCAGATGCATCTCGCCGGAAGTCTTGTCCTCGAAGGCGGAAAGGCGGAAGTGGCCATGGCGGCAGACGATCTCCTTGTCGGCGACGCGCTCGACCAGGGTTTCGTTCTCGCTGCGGTAGTGGATCAGGTCGGCGATGGTGCCGATCTTCAACCGGTGTGCGGCGGCGAATTCCAGCAGGTCGGGCAGCCGCGCCATGCTGCCGTCGTCCTTGAGAATTTCGCAGATTACCGCCGCCGGTTCGCAACCGGCAATCTGGGCCAGGTCGCAGCCGGCCTCGGTGTGGCCGGCGCGCACCAGCACCCCGCCGGGCCGGGCCATGATCGGGAAGATATGGCCGGGCTGGACGATGTCGGCAGATTAGGCATGCTTTGCCACCGCCGCCTGCACGGTGCGGGCGCGATCCTGCGCCGATATGCCGGTGGTGACGCCCTCCGCCGCCTCGATCGAAACCGTGAAGGCGGTGCTGAACTGGCTGTTGTTGTCGCGCGCCATTTGCGTCAAGCCGAGCTGGCGACAGCGCAACTCGGTCAGCGTCAGACAGACCAGGCCGCGGCCGTGCTTGGCCATGAAATTGATCGACTCGGGGGTGATGTGCTCGGCGGCGATGACCAGGTCGCCTTCGTTCTCGCGGTCTTCTTCATCGACGAGTATGACCATCTTGCCGGCGCGGATGTCGGCGATGATGTCCTGGATGGGGCTGACGCTCATGGTGTGCTCACGGGTGATCGAACTTGGCATTCTACTCCGGCTTGAGCATGCGCTCGACGTAGCGCGCGATCGGATCGACTTCCAGATTGACCCGGCTGCCCACCTGGAGATGGCGCAAGGTGGTCATCTCCATGGTGTGGGGGATCAGGTTGATGGAGAACTCCGCTCCGGCCACGGCATTGGTGGTGAGGCTGACGCCATTCACCGCGATCGAGCCCTTGCGGGCGATGTATTGCGCCAACTGTTGCGGCGCGCGGATCGCCAGTTGGTGGGATTCGCCGAGCTTCTCGAATTTGATCACCGTCCCGACCCCGTCCACATGGCCGGAGACGAGATGGCCGCCGAGCCGGTCCGCCAGGCGCAGCGCCTTTTCCAGGTTGATTTCGTTGGGGCTGTCCAGGCCGACGGTGCAATCCAGGGTCTCGCGCGAAACGTCCACCTGGTAGGCTGTACCAGCCATATGGACCACCGTCAGGCAGACGCCATTGTGGGCGATGGAGTCGCCAAGCTTGACATCGGAGAGGTCGAGTCCGGGCGCTTCGATCGTGAGGCGCAGTCCCTGCTCCAGGGATTGCAGTTGGGTGAGCTTGCCGATGGCGGCGACGATGCCTGTAAACATATTGATTTGAACCACGCGAAACGACAATTGTAGGCGATCAGCGCGCGACCAGGGCTAGAGCCAATGCTTTGTCCAGCGTGGCAGCGAACTGATTCGCCTCCTGGTAACCCACTACGCGCAGCCCCGGGATTTCCTGGCCGCGGGCATCGAAGAAAATGATCCCCGGCGGGCCGAACAGGCTGAAGCGCTTGAGCAGCGCCTTGTCCTCGTCCGAGTTGGCGGTGACATCGGCTTGCAGCAGCAGCATCTTGCCCATGCGCGCGGCAACGGCCGGGTCGGTGAAAGTGAAACGCTCCATTTCCTTGCAGGAGACGCACCAGTCGGCATAGAAATCCAGCAGCACCGGCCGCCCGGCGTTTTTCAGGCGGGCATCGAGTTCGGCCAGAGACCTTACGCGTTCGAATTTTGTCCCGGCCAGCTCGGATGAGGCAGCCGTATTGCGCAGAAACGCCAAAGGTTGCAAGGGGTCGCGACTGCCGCCGAGCGCTCCCAGCAGCAGCGCCGCGCCGATCAGCAGGGCGACAACGCCGAGCCCCTTGCCGAACTTCAACCAGCCATGGGGGTGTGGCGGGAGCGGGTCGAGGGCATGCAGGTAGATCGCCGAGAAGATCAGCAAGGCTGCCCAGGCCAGCATCTGCGCCGCCGCCGGGATGACCGGCGATATCAGCCAGATGGCCAGGCCGAGCAGGAGTACGCCGAAGAATTGCTTGACCGCTTCCATCCACGGGCCGGGTTTGGGCAGCAGGTGGCGCGCCGAGGTGCCGACGACCAACAAGGGCAGGCCCATGCCCAGCGCCATGACGAACAGCGCACCGCCGCCGAGGACGGCATCGCCGGTTTTGGCGATGTAAAGCAGGGCGCCGGCCAGCGGCGCGGCGACGCAGGGGCCGACGATGATGGCCGACAGCGCCCCCATCGCCACCACGCCGTGCAGGCTGCCGCCTTGTTGGCGGTTGGCTTCGTCGGACAGCTTGCTTTGCAGGAAAGTTGGCAACTGCAACTCGTAGAAACCGAACATCGACAGCGACAGCGCCACGAATACCAAGGCAAAGCCACTCAGCACCCAGGCGTTTTGGAAGGCGGAGGATAACAGCGTGCCGGACAGGCCCGCGGCGACCCCGAATTCGGCGTAAGTTAAGGACATACCGATGACATAGACG
>CAYHXK010000230.1:0-4819 GCA_964360125.1 uncultured Sterolibacterium sp. | reverse complement strand
ACCGAGTTGGTGGTCGAGCCGCATTCCATGTCGATGGTGCCGTTTTGCAGCAGCGGGATGCGGTTGCTCGAAGTGACTGGCTGTAGGTTCACCTTGAGGCCGGGCATTTTCAGATCGGCCTTGACTGCGTCGACGACCCGCATGCACAGGTCCATGGCATAGCCTATCGGCTGCTGCTTGTCGTCGAGATAGGAGAACGGAATCGACGACTCGCGGTAACCGATGGTGAAGTTTCCCGTTTCCTTGACTTTCTTCAGCGTGCCGGTGAGTTCCTGCGCGGCAGCCGGGGCGATCAACGCAATCGACAGCAGCAACGCAAGGGCAATAGAGGCGAAACGTTTCATGACGAACTCCTTTTCTAGTTAAATACAAAATTAGGGGATACATCCCCCATGCCCCCTAAATTCGATCGGGCGCCCGGCCTGGCGGCGGCGCAACTGGGCGGTTTGCGCGATCCATTCTACTCATTCGCCCAGCCATTGTCCAAGCAGGTGCTGCGGTTTGCGCGTCCGCTCCGGACCGTGTCCCGAGCGAAATCCAATGCCAATTGCAGATTGTTTCGGGTGTAAAATCGACCGCACGGCAGGCTTCAACAATGTTGGCTAGGTTTCATGCAATGTTAGCCTTAAACGCTTTCAACAGGGCGAGATTCCGCAAAATGACAATTCCATCGACGGCCAAAACTCAAGCTGAATATTGATTATAGCGATCCACATGCACCGACTTTATCGCCTGATGCTGGCTCCCCGTTTCCCTTTCGTCACCGCGCTGTTGGTTGGCGTGGCGATGGTGACTTTTGGTGTAATACTTGCTCAACTGCTGCGGCTGGCGGCCTGTCCGCTATGCATCCTGCAACGCATGCTGTATCTGTCCATGGCGTTGTGGGCCGCCATCGGGTTATTGGTATACAACTTCCCCATCTGGCGCAGGCTGGCGGCCTTGTTGATGGCTGCCAGTTCGGCTACCGGTGTATTCGTCGCCGGCTATCAAACCTACATCCAGCGATTCGCCCAAGACACCCAGTGCAGCAACCAGGTGGCCTGGTGGGAAACCTTGGTTGACCGGGCGGGCGAGTTGGCGCCCCTGTTGTTCTATGCGAGTGGACTGTGTTCCGATCCAGCATGGAAATTCATCGGGCTATCGATCGCCGAATGGTCGCTGGTGACTTTCTGCATGCTTACGCTGATCTCCCTGCGAGCCTTATTACAGCGTCCTTAAAGCACGTCCCGGAAACAAAAAAGCCAGGAGAAATGTCCTGGCTTTTTAGTGTTGCCGAACTGCCCGAATATTCAATTATTCGACTTCGACGGGCGCAGATTCGCTTTGTTCCGGTTGGTCCAGCAGTTCCACCAAGGCCATCGGCGCATTGTCGCCAATCCGAAAACCCATCTTGAGGATGCGTAGGTAGCCGCCATTGCGTTGCGCATAACGCGGGCCGATGGTGTCGAACAGCTTGACCACCATCTCGCGGTCGCGCAAACGGTCGAATGCCAGACGACGATTGGCCAGGCTGGATTTCTTGCCCAAGGTAATCATGGGCTCCACCACGCGACGCAATTCCTTGGCCTTGGGCAAGGTGGTCTTGATGGTTTCATGACGCAACAGCGAGTTGGTCATGTTGCGCAACATCGCCAGGCGATGTGAAGAAGTGCGATTAAGCTTTCGCAAGCCATTACCGTGACGCATGATGCTACCTCGTATTTATGCGGCCGCCGCTGCTGAGTGTAAGCTTGGGCAAGCGACCGGTTAATCGTTAGGGAGGGTTAAAAAAATTAAGACAGCTTCTCCAGGCCCAGGGGCGGCCAGCTTTCCAGTTTCATGCCCAGAGTCAGGCCGCGCGAGGCAAGGACTTCCTTGATTTCATTCAGAGATTTCCGGCCAAGATTCGGGGTCTTGAGGAGTTCCGCCTCGGTGCGCTGAATCAGGTCGCCGATGTAATAAATGTTTTCGGCCTTGAGGCAGTTTGCCGAGCGTACCGTCAGTTCCAGATCGTCAACCGGGCGCAACAGGATCGGGTCAACGGCAGTCTGCTTCGGCGTCTCGATCGACATCGGGGTGCCTTCGAGGTCGGCGAATACCGACAACTGGTCCATCAGGATGCGCGCCGCGTAACGAATCGCTTCTTCCGGATCGATGGAGCCGTTGGTCTCGATGTCGATGATCAGCTTGTCGAGGTCGGTGCGCTGCTCGACGCGGGCCGACTCCACCGCGTAGCTGACACGGCTGACCGGACTGAACGAGGCGTCGAGCATGATGTGGCCGATGCCCTTGGTTTCCTTGTCGCTCGGCCGCATGGTTGCCGGCACGTAACCGCGACCCGCCTCGATCTTGATTTGCATATCGAGCTTGCCGCCCGGAGCGACATGCGCGATCACATGGCTGGGGTTGATGATCTCGACATCGTGGCTGACTTCGATATCCCCGGCCGTCACTACGCCTTCGCCTTTTTTGCTCAGGCTCAGCAATGCCTCGGAGCGGTTGTGCAGTTTAAGCACTACGCCCTTGATGTTGAGGAGGATATCGACGACATCTTCACGCACGCCGTCGAGCGTCGAGTATTCATGCAACACGCCTTCGATCGAAGCTTCAGTCGGAGCATAGCCGGGCATGGAGGAGAGCAGGATACGGCGCAGGGCGTTACCCAGCGTGTGGCCGTAACCGCGTTCAAATGGCTCCATGACCACGCGGGCATGAACCGGAGAGAGCGTTTGCACGTCGATAATACGTGGTTTTAGAAGTGCGCTGCTTTGCATCTGCATTCCTCTGAGTGGAAGCGTCCCTGGTACGACTGAGCCTTCTGTGTCGGCTCAACCGCCCTGAGTACGCCGGTTAGCGCGAGTAAAGTTCGACAATCAGGCCTTCATTAATCGTCGCCGGCAATTCCGGGCGTTGCGGATAGGCCTTGAATACGCCTTTCGCCGCCTTGGCGTCGACCTCGATCCATTCCGGATAACCGCGCGATTCGGCAGCTACCAGCGCAGCCTTGGAGCGAAGTTGGCCGCGAGCGCTGTCGGTAAGTTGCACCACGTCGCCGGGGCGGACACTGTAGGAGGGAATATTGACACGCCGGCCATTTACCAGCACGCCGTTGTGACGCACGATCTGGCGCGACTCGGCGCGGGAGCCGCCAAAACCCATGCGGTAGGCGACGGTATCCAGACGTCCTTCGAGCAGTTGCAACAGGTTCTCGCCGGTCTGCCCCTTGCGGCCTTCGGCGATTGCAAAGGTTCTGCGGAACTGGCGCTCGAGAATGCCATAAATGCGGCGCACCTTCTGCTTTTCGCGCAACTGGGTACCATAGCCGGAGAGGCGCTGCCCGGACTTCTGGCCGTGCTGGCCAGGCGCATAGGCGCGGCGCTCGACCGAGCATTTGTCCGTAAAGCATTTCTCTGCTTTCAGGAACAGTTTCTCGCCTTCACGACGGCACTGGCGGCACTTGGGATCAAGATTGCGGGCCACGGTTTACTCCTTGAATTCGGTCATTATTAGCATTGGCTTTGAATGCGCCAACGCTCAGATGCGGCGGCGTTTAGGCGGCCGGCATCCATTGTGGGGGATCGGGGTGATGTCGGTAATGCTGGATATCTTGATGCCGAGCGCATTGAGCGCCCGCACCGCCGACTCGCGACCAGGGCCGGGACCCTTGATGCGCACCTCGAGGTTCTTTACACCGCACTCCAGCGCTGCCTTGCCGGCAGCCTCGGCGGCCACCTGTGCGGCAAACGGCGTGCTCTTGCGCGAGCCCTTGAATCCGGCGCCGCCGGAGGTCGCCCACGACAACGCATTGCCTTGACGATCGGTGATGGTGATGATGGTGTTGTTGAACGACGCATGCACGTGGGCAATGCCCTCGGCGACGTTCTTCTTGACCTTCTTGCGAACTTTAGTTGCTGTCTTTGCCATGGTTCTTTCCCTGGTTACTTCTTGGCGCCGGCGATAGCCTTGCGGGGACCCTTGCGGGTACGGGCGTTGGTGCGGGTACGCTGCCCGCGCACCGGCAGGCCGCGGCGATGGCGCAGGCCGCGATAGCAGCCAAGATCCATCAAGCGTTTGATGTTCATCGTCACTTCGCGGCGCAAATCGCCTTCGACAGTGAATTTACCGACTTCTTCGCGCAACCGTTCCATCTCGCTGTCCGACAAATCCTTGACCTTGGTGGATCTGCCTACTTTAGCGGCGTCGCAAATTTTCTGCGCGCGCGGACGGCCAACTCCAAAAATCGCAGTCAATGCGATTTCGGTATGTTGGTGATTCGGAATGTTTACCCCTGCTATACGGGCCATAGGCTCACCCTAACTTTTCATCCCGCGAACGGGAAACAGAATATTATAAATAACTTACCAGCCAATATCAAGCAAATTAGCCTTGGCGTTGTTTGTGGCGCGGGTCGGTACAGATCACCCGGACGACGCGCTTGCGGCGGATGATCTTGCAGTTACGGCAGATGCATTTAACCGAAGCCAGTACTTTCATGATGTTTCTCCGCAGTAGTTGCTACTTACTTGGCGCGGAAGACGATGCGACCTTTGGTCAGGTCGTAGGGCGTCAACTGCACCGTTACTTTGTCACCGGGCAGGATGCGGATATAGTGCATGCGCATCTTGCCGGAGATATGTCCAAGAACGACATGGCCGTTCTCAAGCTTGACCCTGAAGGTCGCATTGGGGAGGTTCTCCTGCACCTCACCCTGCATTTCTATCATGTCTTCCTTCGACATCGCTGTGCTTTACCGTTTCACTAGCGGGTCGGAAACCCGGCACCCTTGAAGTTGGCTTTCTTCAACAGGCTTTCATACTGGTGCGACATGATGTAAGCCTGC